>DATETJ010000004.1 GCA_035283685.1 Candidatus Bathyarchaeia archaeon | reverse complement strand
CAGAAAAATTACCCCGGGGGTAACAGGCTCGTCGCGGGCGAGAGTCCCCATCGACCCCGCGGCTTGGTACCTCGATGTCGGCTCTTCCTATCCTGGTCCTGCATAAGGGACCAAGGGTGAGGCTGCTCGCCTATTAAAAGGGAACGTGAGCTGGGTTTAGACCGCTGTGAGGCAGGTCGGACTTTATCTGCTGGGAGTGTTGGTCGCCTGAGGGCAGAGGGTCCCCAGTACGAGAGGAACGGGACGCTGCGGCCTCTAGTTTACCGGTTGTCCGACAGGGCACTGCCGGGCAGCCACGCCGTTGTGGATAAGAGCTGAAAGCATCTAAGCTCGAAGCCCATCCCGAAAACAGGCGGCCGTTCCCGACACTAATAGGCTAGGTAACTAGTCTATGTCATGGGACGAGGGCTCCCATAGAAGATGGGGTTGATGGAGCTGGGGTGTACGCGTCAAGACTTCGGTCGAGATGCTTAGCCCGCGGCTCCCAATCGCCCGAGGTGTCGGGCTGAAGTTTCGGTGTTTTGGGTGTTTGGACGATATATTTCGAGGCAGAGTTGAATGGGGCACATTGAATGGTGTTTGCATGTTGTTTCATTTTGAGGCTCTGGTTCTGAGGCTTAGTATGAGTGCAGAAAATTTTTTTCAGCGTGAAAGTTCTACTTTTCAGTTTGCTTTTTAGGCGCTGTTCATGGTTCTGTATGGTGGGTTGGGCGCTGTTTATGGGTGTTTTAATGGCACTTTCAACATAGTTATGCGTGACGTTTAATGTTGCCATGCGTGGCTTTTGGGTGAGTGGCTCGCGATGTTGGCAAGCTTTGCGGGAAGAGTAATTCTAGAAAAAGAAGGAGTCAAGCCCCTTATACCTTCTTCAACTATGTTGCCGGGCGGGTAAGTGGTAGTTGTTTGTGTCGAGCCTTTAATTGTTGGTCTAGGATTTGGATTTCTTTGTCTAGGAAAGGCTCAACCGCGTCTCTGAACTTTGATGGAATATTTAACTCCAACTGCTCCTGCTTGTAGGTGGCGCTTTCCGTTGAAATACTGACTCTCCTTGAGTTTTCGTGGTATCCGAACCACATGTCCTATGTTAGTTGGGTTCCGCATTTTAACACTGGTTCCTTAAAAGAGGACGAGAAAGCAAGGAGACAAGGACGAAAGTAATCAACAGCAAGCGAGCGGAAAGCGAGTTGAAAAAGGTTGCGCGCGAGAAAACTAATTTAAGCATTAAGCATGCATCTACCACAGTATTAGTCATGGCATAGGCAGGAGAGAGAGTCATGAAAGACCGGGAGTTGAAGCTTGTTTCTGAGCTTTTCAAGAACAGTGATAGAAGTGACCGGGAATTGGGCAAGGTGTTAGGGACTTCTCAGCCTACGATCTCGAGAATGCTTAAGAGATTGAAGGAAGAGGGCGTTATCAAAGAGCACACGATTATCGCTGACTTCAGAAAGCTGGGAATCGAACTCATGGCGATCACTTTCGGCGCTTGGTCACCTGAAAAGATCAAAGACTATTCTGAGGATGAACGTGTTGAAAAGGCGAAAAGGTTTCTTTCTGAGCATCCGAATGTTATCTTTGCCTCATCTGGGCAGGGGCTGGGAAAGGGAAGAGTTGTGATAACTCTTCACAAAAATTATACAGAATATAATGATTTCATGAAGCAAGCTAAAAGCGAATGGGCAGGCTTAGTTAAGCTTGAATCCTTCATCATAAGCTTGGAAGCTGATGTGGCTCCTATTCCCTTTTCTTTCAGAAACCTGGGAAAATACTTAGGAAAATGAGTTGACAGCTCGGGTTAGCGGTTTATGAAACCTAAAGAATAGCCTCAGTTCACAATGTTGAAAACTAGGGTTTCGAGGACTGTTAGTCAGCTGACAAATCAGGGATTTTTTCGAAATATCACAGTTCCTTCATATGGGTGTAAAAGGCCAAAGCGAAGAGGACGTATCCCCAGTAAAAGAAAAGATCCAATGGATGTCCATCGAAATAGGCTTCTTGTGCAGTCGAATAGCTGAAAAGTATGTCTCCTATAACATTCATGATTATTCCAAGGCTTATCAGAATCCATGCCGTGCCTACCTTGCCCTTTAACCTCGTCATAGTGAAAACGAGGAGGCCAAAAATGGCTTGGGAGAGCACTATGATGTCGAGCACTGGATAGGCTAGATCTATGCCCAATAACAATACGTTTTCCTCGGTTGCTATGAGTAGAGGCGCCATAACCGAAAACAGAGCAACGCCTGCAGCTGAAATCACAGCCGTGCTGCCGAAGTACAGTTTTCTGGAGAGGGCAGGTCGGAACAGTTTGACGTACAATTCTATGGCGATAAGCAAGGGAACATAGCCTATCAACCAGAGGGCGTCTGCAATGGAAGGGTAGGGTATCTCAACGTTCGAAACCAGAACGTACATTGCCCATGTTATTTCGCCGAGAAACCAGAGCAGCATTCCCAAAGTGAAGCAAAGCCAAATTCTGGAGAGCCTACTCGACGGTTTATCCCAGTATCTTCTCATAGCAAAAGTGGCAGAAAGAACCGCGCCTCCAGCGGTTAATGGCGCGAGGACGTTTGTGATAAGCTCCATTGAATCTGCGTAATATGCTTGAAAGAGAAAAACCAGTCCAAGAATGAAGCAAACTGCCAACCCAATCAAGTAAGCGGCTCTCACGAGGTTTCAACTTTCATCAACCCGAAAAGTTGCTTTTTTTATTTAAGCAATGTGTCTGCGTCTGAGACTGAATGTGAAAAAACGGGATGGCTTTGGCGTTCAACTTGAAGTCGGAATCTGAATTAGGGAAGTTAAGTCTCCATATTTTGTCTTCATAAGTCTAATTTTCCGCTTTCCCTTAAGAAATAAGCGAGTGGCTGGCTTCGCATTGGTCAGGTTATACAGGACCGTCAAGTTGCCTTCCAAGATGCTTGAGGGCATTGAGTTGCTGATTAAGGATCATCCAGAATGCGGTTATAGCAGTGTCGCTGATTTTGTTAAAGACTCTGTGAGGCATCATTACTGTTGGCGCATCAACAGAACAAAAGCCGAGGAAGATCAGTCATTTTCCTAGTCACGCATGACTCATGCATGACTCCCAAGACTTTTGTTTTCCAAACCGTTGACGTGAAGCGGAGCCTTTAAAATTTGAAGACCAGAGCAGTCATTACTATTCGTCTTGTTGAAGAAAGTGAGACAAAATCCGACAGGGAGATTGAGAGGGAGATATTCGAGGAACTCTCAAAGTCTCCGCCAAAGATTCCTTGGATGAAAAATGTATTGATGGTCACGGTAACAAAGGAGTGATGCTAGTGGGTCGTATCGCACGTCAAGAAGCACGTTCTTTTGAAGGTTTTCTGAAGGTTTGCATCATCAAAAGGCAAATTTTTGAAAAAAAGTCATTCCGACTCTGAATAACCTTTGGAAACGAAAATCTTATTAGACGTTTGAGTGTAAATCACGCTTCCAACTGGCTTTGGTGGAGAGTCTCACGTTGCAAAAAGCTGTCTTGGGCGAGATTACGGAAGGCGAAGTGATTAAAGATATTCACGAGAGGATTGTGAGAAGTTTCTTAGACGTGGTCGTACTCATGGAGGTAAGGAACAAGCCTCTTAGCGGATACGATGTCATTGACCTGGTTCACAAAAAGTTCAATATGCTTCTCAGTTCGGGCACGGTTTACTCTCTTGTATATTCTCTCGAAAGGAACGGATTAATAAAAGCCATTTGGAATCAAAGAAGAAGAGAGTACCTGCTTACTGAAAAAGGCAAAGAGACAACAAAAATTATTCTAAACGCACGAGACAGGATAAAAGCCCTTACAAGCACCGTCTTCTGAAAACTCTCCCTTATTCTTTCCGAGATATTGTTTGGCAGCGTCTCTATCCGGGTGTGGCGCAGAACATGTCCATAACCCAGAACTGAGCTTTGCTTTCCATTATCTTGGCAATTTTGAACAGTACTTCTGCCCATCGCTCAATTGCTCAAAAACTGCGCAGAAAGAAAAAAGGCGTCATTTGACCTCTAAAATAGCTTTATAGGTTGTTTGTTGATATGTAACCTACTCTATTTGGGGGGCTCAACCAATTGTTCGATCAGAAAAAGCTCGCCGAGACAAGAAAGCGACGACTGAAATGGGAAAAGACCACAGTTCCAAACTGGATAAAGCGCCACCCTGAACGTCGAAAAGACTTCGAAACGGTTTCAGGAATTCCAATCAAACGGTTGTGTACACCTGAAGACATCAAAGGCATGGACTATTCTAAGGACTTGGGTTTTCCAGGCGAGTCGCCGTTTACGCGTGGCGTGCACGCCACCATGTATCGAGGACGCTTCTGGACGATGCGCATGTTCTCTGGTTTCGGCACCGCTGAGCAGACTAATCAGCGTTTCAAATACCTCCTGAAAGAAGGCGAGACAGGGCTAAGCGTGGCTTTTGATTATCCAACTATCATGGGTTATGATTCTGATCACGCTATGTCGCTGGGCGAAGTGGGCCAGTGCGGCGTAGCGGTTACACACCTTAGAGACATGGAGATCCTATTCGACGGCATCCCGCTGGACAAAGTGAGCACGAGCATGACGATTAACGGTCCAGCACCCATGCTTCTAGGCATGTACATATGCGTCGGGGACAAGCAAGGCGTCCCCAGAGAGAAACTCGCAGGCACGACACAGAACGACAATTTGAAGGAGTTTTTTGCTCAGAAGTTGTGCATCTTTCCGCCTAGGCCGTCGTTGAAGCTTTCCACAGACGTTATCGAATACTGCGCTCGTCACGTTCCAAACTGGAACCCTGTCAGCATCAGCGGCTACCACATCCGCGAGGCAGGATCAAATGCAGTACAGGAACTAGCCTTCACCTTAGCCGATGGCATAGCCTACGTTGAATCAACCTTGGAAAGAGGCATGAAAGTGGATGAATTTGCAGGTCGCTTGTCCTTTTTCTTCGCGTGTCACAACAACTTCTTTGAAGAAATAGCTAAGTTCAGAGCCGCACGACGCCTGTGGGCGAAAATCATGCTCGACCGATTCAAAGCTAAGAATCCGCGCTCTATGTGGATGCGCATGCACGTGCAGACATCTGGGTGCACGTTGACATCTCAGCAACCCGCCAACAATGCTATTCGAACGGCTTTTCAAGCCTTGGCAGCAGTCTTGGGCGGCACACAATCGCTGCACACCAACTCGTTCGATGAAGCGCTGTGCTTACCCACCGAGGAGGCGGTTACAGTTGCCCTGCGCACTCAACAGCTCATAGCTCATGAAAGCGGCATCACAGACACTATTGACCCGTTAGGCGGTTCCTACTTTATTGAAGCCTTGACAAACGAGATGGAGGAACGCACCATGAGCTACATTGACAAAATTGATTCGATGGGCGGAGTCATTGCCGGCATCGAGAAAGGCTTCTTCCAAAAAGAAATCGCAGACAGCGCCTACAAGTATCAGAAAGAGATTGAGCGACACGATCGCGTTGTTGTAGGTGTAAACGATTTCAAGGCGGAGAAAGACTGGATACCAATGGATTTGCTTCGTATTCCACCGCATGTAGAAAAGGAGCAGTTGGCTAGGCTGGAAAGAGTGAAACAAGGACGCAATAAGCAAAAAGTCAAACAATCCTTGGACAAACTGTTCGATGACACGGACAAGAACAAGAACCTAATGCCCACCATAATCGAAGCACTAAAAGCTTATGCCACAATAGGAGAAATAACGGAGGTGCTGCGTTCGGTTTACGGAGAATACCGTGAACTGATAATTGTTTAAGGAGAGCGACAAATGAGCATAAAGGAGAAGAAGATACGCGTCCTAGTTGCAAAACCAGGGTTGGACAGCCATGACAGGGGCGCCAAGATAGTTGCCCGAGCTTTGCGAGACGCTGGAATGGAAGTTATCTACACCGGGTTAAGGCAAACACCTGAACAGATCGTTGAGACCGCGTTGCAGGAAGACGTGGACGTAATCGGCTTGAGCATTCTGAGCGGCGCCCACACAACTCTATTTCCAAAAGTAATGCAGTTACTCAAGAAGAAGGGCATGAGCGATGTAATGGTCTTTGCAGGCGGCATCATACCAGAAGAGGACATTCCGGCACTAAAGAAAATAGGAATAAAAGAAGTATTTGGACCCGGAACCACAACGTCAACTCTGGTTGAGTATGTAAGAAAAGGCGTGCCAAAATAGCTGAAACTAACCTCGGTGCAGTTCTTCTTGACTCAGACGAGTGATGTTTCAAGGCTTGTCCAAGGCGTGTTTCATGGCGAAAAGAGAGCCATAGCCAAGACCATCAGCATAATTGAAAACAACGAGCCTGGAGCTCAAAAGATCATCTCGCTCATCTATCCAAAAACAGGAAAAGCCCACATAATCGGCATCACTGGCCCGCCTGGCGCTGGAAAAAGCACACTAGTCGAGAAACTAGCAAAGGAACTGCGCAACAGAAAGAAAACCGTGGGCATAATCGCCGTTGATCCCACAAGTCCTTTCACAGGCGGTGCCTTTCTAGGCGACAGAGTCAGAATGCAGGATCTAAGCCTAGATGACGGCGTATACATACGAAGCATGGCAACTCGAAACCATCCAGGCGGGTTGGCAAGGACAACTAAAGATGCAGTCCACGTTTTGGATGCGGCTGGCAAAGATGTAATAATAGTTGAAACTGTCGGCGCAGGACAGTCTGAGGTTGAAGTTGTTAAAATTGCTCAGACAATCGTTGTGGTTCTAGCTCCAGGTTTAGGCGATGACATTCAGGCAATCAAGGCAGGGCAGATGGAGATAGGTGACATCTTCGTAGTAAACAAGGGCGACCGAGAAAACGCTGACAAAGCTGTGAGCGACATAGAAGCTGCCATGGAGCTGGACACGCAAGACAAAGGATGGAAACCTCTTGTCCTCAAGGCATCAGCATTAACAGGCGAAGGAATAGGAGAGTTCGTGGAAAACATCGAGAAACACCGCGCCTACTTGAAAAAAGGCGCTCTCGACATGCAGCGCAAAGCCAACGCTGAAATAGAATTAATCGAAGCCTTAAAACAGAAAATCACACAAACAATCATCCAAGACCTCCGCCAGAAAGGCAAGTGGGTTCAAACTGCTGAAAAAGTGATGGCTCGTGAAATCGACCCATACTCCGCCGCTGACACTCTGCTGAAACGTAAGACAAAGACTTGATACTCACGGTGAGAAAGCATGCCGGAACATAAGCTGGAAAAAGGCTTGGTTCAAGTTTATACGGGAAACGGCAAGGGCAAAACCTCCGCCGCATTCGGAGCTGCACTTCGCGCCGTTGGGCGAGGCTTAAAGGTTTACGTGGTTCAGTTCATTAAAGGTGGCTTCGACTACGGCGAACTGTACAGCGTCAAAAATCTTCCAAACCTGACGTTGAAGTCTTTCGGACGAGGCAGGTTCATCACTGAATCCCAGCCTCCAAAAGAAGATGTGCAGCTAGCCCGCGATGCATTCGAGCTTGCGAAGAAGGTTGTAATTAGCGGCGAATACGACTTAGTTGTGCTTGATGAAATCAATGTCGTAATGCATCTCAAAATGGTAGGCGTAGACGAAGTCCTCACGCTAATCAGGAACAAACCGCAACATTTAGAGCTGATTTTGACCGGACGCAACGCGCCAGTACAAATCATTGAAGCCGCTGACTTGGTAACCGAGATGAAAGAGATTAAACATCCCTATGCCCAAGGCGTTCCGTCGAGAAAAGGAATAGAATACTAGATATGGGTGCTTCAGCGAACCTCTTTCACGATTGAAGTTCCTTCGATATTTTGAACGGTTATTATGTTGACATCTTTTTGGGCAAAAGTGATCTGACTCGGCGTAATAATCAAGTATTGAGAGTCAGAGCCCGCTATTGAAGTAACTATCATTTGGGCGATCACTTCTCTGTTCTTTGGATCCATGTGCATGTCATATTCATCCACAGCGCGGAAAGGCGAGCGCACATGCTGCTGAAGGGCTAAGAGAAACATCATGGTCGCCGTGCTCCTTTCGCCTCCACTCTGGGTGTACGCATCTAACGGGACAGGTTTGGCTCCTTTGAAACCTACATAGATCTGTAGCCCAGCTGCTTCGATGTCCTTTTCGTTTACGAGGCGGACTTCGCCCTGTGCCTGTGCATTGGCAAGAATGGTTTGATACTGCACGTTGACGTGGTCGAGCAGAGTCTCGATGACTGTGTGCCATGCTTCCATGCGGGTCCTTACTTCAGCTAAGGCTTTTTCTCTGTTTTCCGCCACCAGTTGAGCTTTGTCCTTGAGCTCCAAGTAGAGTTTGGAATAGGACTCATACATTCGCTCGATGTCTTCTGAAACGTCAGCCAACGCTGCGACATGCCCGTCTGTGAGGCGAATCTCATCATTAATCTCTTCGATGCTTTTGATCGCCGCGATTCTAGCTCCTGTCTGCTCGGCACGGTTTATCTCGTTATCCACTTCGCTTCTAGCTGTTTGAAGTTCACGCTTCAGTTTTTCCACAGCTTTCTGCAGACTTTCTTTTTCATGCCCGAGTAGAGCCAAACGAATCTTGTCGTCGAGAACTGTCTGGTTGGTTTTCGACATTTCGCCGTCCAAGTTGGTCACCCGAGACTCTACCTCGGTTATGTGGTCTTCCAGCTCAGTAAGTTGCTGGCTGGAGGTTTCAACCTGCTGTTTAAGACTTTCATTCTTGATGTTGATCTGCTGAATCCAAGCGTCTTCAATCTGCTCGTATGTTCTTCTGATTTCAGTGAATTCTGATCGCAGGTCGGCGGGATTCACTTCCTGCGTAACTCGGCTCTGCAACTGCTCCAGTTTGGTCAAGTAATTCTTAGACGCGTCTTGATGTGCCTCAGACCAAGCTTGGGTTTCCTTTAGCGTTTGGTTGGACAACATTAGTCTAGATTCATGCTTCGCTTTTTCCCGCTCCAGTCCAAGTCGTTCCTCGAAAAGTCTGGTCCATCTTAACTTGGCTTCGTTAAGCGATGACTGTGTCTCATCTAACCTATTTTCTGCTTTCGTGATTTCGTTTTCAAGGCTTTCAATTTCTCTCTGCTCAGTCTGCATCTCGTTTTGAAGCTCGGTGACCGCTCGCTCCCTTTTTGTCACTTGCGCCCAAGCGAGTTCACGTTCAAGAAACCTTCGCTTCATAATCAACTGCTTCTTCTGTTGATACCGGTCGTACTGCTCACGCCAGTAAGACAGCGTCTGCTCAGCAGACTCAAGCAGTTTTCCAACAGACTCTTCTTCACTCAAAACGCGGCTCAGTTTGCGCTGAGCGTCCAGCACATTGCGTCTATAGGACTCGAAGCCGACAGCAGCCTCAACCATGCGCAGCTTCTCTTGCGGTGGCAACGCTATGAACTGCTCAGTCATAGCTTGATGCATAAGGATAACCATGTTATTCGGGTCGACGTCAAGTTTGGACAATAGTCTTTCAACCTCCTGCTTAGTTGCGGCTTTGTTGTCAAGCTCAAACCAGTACTTCCCATCTTTGCGCATGATGCGGGTGAGAAATATTTGATCCTTGTCGACTCGCGGTATTGGACGATGCCCAGCGCTTGGCGTGTTGTCTAGAATGAGTGTAACGCGTGCCTGGTCTTTGCCCCAGCGGATGAGGTCGCTGAGCTTCCGAGAACGCTCAGTATAAGACTGTCCCAACGCCACTGATATGCCTAGCAGTATGGATGATTTGCCAGCGCCATTTGGTCCACACACTAGATTAACGCCCTGATGGAAGGGTATGCGGGCGTATTCATAAGACATGAAGTTCTCAAGTATGACTTCTTGAATCAACATTGATGGGGACCTTTTTGGACAGCGTATAAGGAATAATCGAGGCTAATAAGGAGTTTTTGTGCGCTTTCGTATGCAAAAAAGGCTTAGTGAACAAGGGCTTTTTGCAGAAACTCGTCTACGGGACTGCGGTTCAGGTTCAACCCAAGCTTCTCCTGTGAAATGCCCATGGCTAAGCCGAGCAACTGCGTGTAATAGACCACTGGCATGTTCAGTTTGGCGCCTGTGGTTGCGGCTGCGCTCTTCTGCCTTACGTCAAACATGTTCTGGCACGACGGACACGAGTCAACTACAGCATCGGCGCCCAACTCCTGTATCGCCTTAAGCTTCAATCCCGTAAACGTGAACGCTGCATCAGGATGCGACAGCATGAGCATGGCGCCACAACAGTCTAGTTTCTCAGGATAAGGAATGCTTTTGGCTCCCAGCCATTCAATGAGCTGGTCGAGTTTTTGCGGGTTTTCAGGGTCGTCTACTGTGCCGACACTGCTCGGGCGGAGTATGTGGCAGCCATAGTGGACAGCAAGCTTCAACTCGTTTAACGGGTGCGTTGCAGCCTTCTTTATCGCATCTTCCCCGATCATGTCGTGTAGAAAGTCGATGGTGTGCCAGATTTTCATCCTGCCCGAATATTGCAGGTCTTCTTCCTTAAGCAAAGCGTTTACCTGATCTCTTAGTTTTTCGTCATGATTCAGAAAGTGGGTGGCTTCAAACAATGAGAGGTGACAGCCGTTACACACAGCTAGCAAGTTGGTGAAGCCCATTTTCTCAGCGATTGCGATGTTACGGGCTGCCAGATAAACCGCGGCAACCATGTTAACGCTTTGAACTGGCGTGCCACAGCATGACGCGTTTTCCAAATCTATGAGTTCAACGCCTAGTTGAGGCATGACCTCTCTCACAGACATCTCGTAAGCGTACTGCACAGTTGGAATGACGCAGCCCCAGTAAACTGGCACCTTCAATGCTGAGTTTCACTCTCCACCTTTGACTCCAAAGCTTTCATGAAAGTAGCCTTGAAGCGTTCATCAGGCTCCTTGAACTTGGGCAAAGCCAGTTTGTCTCTGTCAATCTTTTCGAGCTTGCGCGTGATAGTTGGCTGGGGGCGTGATATGTGACCGCATTCAAGGATCATGCTTGTGGATTGCAGAAAACTCTCAGGCACTTTTGCTTCCTTTTCAACCGCCATGTTCCTCAATGCCAGAATGAGGTCAACTGGAGCTACAGCTTGTGGGCAACGTTCCTTGCACTTAAGGCACGTGGCACATGTCCAGATAATGCCTGAGTTGATCAACTCGTCCACGAAGCCCGCTTTTGCCAAAGCCACAATCTCATGGGGCTTCAGCTCCAGCATTTTCATAGACGGGCAGCCACTGGTGCATTTGATGCATTGAAAGCAATTGTAGGGTTTGTGCTCGCCAATCTTGCTCAAAGCATGATGTCTTAGTCCAGCATCGGGTTTCTTCGAAGTCATCTGATCCGTGATGGTCATAGAACTAATCATTGAACCCACGTAACCTTATAGACGTTTTTGTTATGCTTCATGAAAGCAGGAGCATCACAATATTTTTCTCTACGGTGCCAGTAACCTAATGCTTCAAAGCACTAGGTCACTGTTGGAATCAATAATGCCCAACGAGCATGTAGCCTTAGTAATTGGTGGGGGCGTCGCCGGGCTTCAAGCCAGCCTCGACCTAGCCGACCATGGCTTCCAAGTCTACCTTGTTGAAAAAGAAGCAAAGCTTGGAGGAACCCTGAAGAATCTTGGCAGGTTATTTCCCACATTGCGAGACGCAGAGGAGACACTCAAACCGTTGATCGAAAAGGTTGTTTCAAACCCCAGCATCAAAGTCATAGCCCAAGCTGAGGTGCAGACGGTTCAAGGCTCAGTTGGCGACTTTAAAGCACGAATTGGACGCGCAGGAAGCCCAGACATACCTGTGGTGGAAGTAGAGGTCCACGCTGATGTCATCGTGGTTGCCACAGGTTTTCGCCAGTACGAGGCGCAGAAGCTTGGTCAATACAAATATGGGCAGCATCGAAACGTGGTCACAGGCTTAGAATACGAACGAATGCTAAAACCCGATGGCCCCACACAAGGCAAAATACTGCGCCCCGACAATGGACAGAAACCTAAGAGCGTCGCCTTCATCTTGTGCGCGGGTTCGCGAGACGAGAAACACCTGCGCTACTGCTGCAATCTGGGCTGCTTAAACGCCATTAAACATGCACATCTTCTCCGGAAACAGTACGGCAAGGAAGTTGACGCATACATTTGCTACATCGACATACGCGCCGTCACCAAAACGGGTGAACAGTTCTACAATAAGGCGCGAGCTGAGGAAGTAGAGTTCATTCATGGCCAGCCATCAGAGGTTCGACAGGCGCTGGATGGCACACTTACTCTAGACGTTTACGATCAAGCAACAAGCAAACTGCTGTCCATAACCGCCGACCTAGTCGTCTTAGAAATGGGACTAGAACCAAACGTTGAAATTGCTGAGAAGCTCGGGCTGAAACTCACTGAAGACGGCTTCATAGTGGAGAAAGACCCACAACTCTCTGTAAGCGAGACGAACATTGAAGGCATATTCTTGGCGGGAGCCGTGCAACAGCCAATGCATTCGTACGAAGCAGTTGTCCACGCTTCAGCCGCAGCTCTTAAAGCCATATCCATTCAGAAAACTAAAACTGATTCTTGAAGGGAATCCGCTAAGAGACTTTGTAACCACCATTTGAGTCGGAAAACAGCCAAAAAATAGAGGGTCTATGAGAACGTGCGCATGGAGCGTTTCAGACTTTTTAGCGCTTCGTCTTTGAGGGCGGCGTATCGAGCACTCATTCTTTTCACAGCGTCTTTTGGCATGCCTTGCTTGGTGAGTTCCTTTTCGAAGGCTTTCTTGGCTTTTCGCACTTTCCAACCTAGCGCCAGATAGATTAGGAACAGGCTGGACAGTAGTCGCACGGTGCTGACCGCGCCGCTTATCACGCTGACAATGAGCAGGCTTCTACCCATAGTATTTACACCTCGCCAATTATGCGAGAAAGGGAAGAGGTTGTCAGGATTCCTCTTCCTCATCTTCATTTTCTTCTCTGCGTTTCTCAGCCAGTCTCTGCTTCACTCTTCTTTCAATTTCCTTCTCCACTGCTTCGAATGAAGTTCTCTGGTCTGCTTCTTCTGTTGTGTCTTCGTGCTCACCCTGTTTTCCTTTGCCAACACCAAGCTGTATTTTGCCGCTTCCGCCACCTTTTTTCAACATGTCTCCCAAGCTGGTGAACACACCAACGTAGTCTTCGGTCATCTTCACGGCTACGGCGTCTGGCATGCCACCGTCTTTCAACTCCTTGTAGAATGCGGCTGCTGCTTTTCCCATGCTTTTGCCTGCTTCTTCTGAAAACACAGATGCAATGATGCTCTTGATTAACCCAGGAACCTCTGTTGAGACAACTCCGAGAATCTGCTTGATCTCCTCCGCTCCAAGTTTCTTCTTCTCTGGTCTTTCGCTCATCACTTTTTCACCTCCAATTGCTGTGATTCATATTCAAGTTAACTTTTTTGGAAACGCGCGACCAGGTTCTGAGCTATGGCACTCGCTTCTATCTTTTTCATTTCAGCCTCAAAGTCTACGGCTCTAAGCTCTCCTACGTTCTCATCCTTTCTGTAAGCTTCAACACCGTGAGCTCTGCGTGAGTTCGCTGAAAATGGATTGTGAACATGCCCAATTGCACCGAATAGCTTGTTCTTGGCAGATCCTGATCCGCCTGAATCTTTACCTCTTTTCCTCACTTTCATGTTTTTCAACCTCTGATACGATATAAAGACTGGACACACGACTTATCTATCGTGGAAAAAAGTGGTCAGACTACTGATCACTCGACATTTCAATCAGCTCGTACGCGTTGCCCAAACCCTCAGCCTTGCGGACCACGCCATCTTTTTCTAACCGTTTCAAGCGTTCTCTTATGATTCTTCTCGACGCCTTCCCTCGCATTGAAGCCACTTGCCGAGTAATCGCAGACGTGTTTAAGCGTCCACGCATGGCTAAGGCTTGGACTATGCATCGGGAAATGTCGTCTTGAGCAATGGGCTTGCGCTTCACATACTGCTGTGCTGTTCGGAAGCGAGTCATCAACTTCAAAGGTTCATCATAAAGCCCAACGCCTGCTCGAACCATCCTCAACGACGGAGCCAAGGACGAGTATTCTGGGTTTTCCAGAATGAGCCTTTCAAGAGCGTCTAACCTCTTCATTATCAAGTCGAGCTTCCTGCTCACCTCGCCCAGACGATCCGAGTCCTCTTCAGCGCTCATTTGCCAAACGCCACAAACGAGGAGACTAATGAGGCAATTGCATTTAAAGAATAGTCAACAAGCGAGTTAGCGTCAGTGGCAAGTACTTAAGGATTAAATCCCTCCCTAATGCTTAACTTATGAAATCGCCTAGTTTCCATGGCGCTACACTTGGAGGATTGCGTTCACTCTTGAAGCGTCGCTTTCCAGAAAGTGAATACCACGTTCCCTTCTTTGACGAAGCAGGCTACGTTAGAAAGCAGTGCCCCACCTGCGGCGAATATTACTGGACGCTAAACCCGGACCAGAAGTCTTGCGGTGAATCTACGCTTCAAGGATGCGCCAAACTCACATTCATAAGCAATTCACCAGTTCGAAAGAAGCATAGCCTTGGAGAGATGCGGGAAGCCTTCCTATCCTTCTTTGAAAAACGCGGGCACGGACGAATAAAACCTTATCCAGTTGTGTCCAGATGGCGCGACGACCTCTATTTTACAAGCGCCAGCATAGTTGACTTTCAACCCTACGTAACCAACGGCGTAGTACCTCCCCCAGCCAATCCGCTAGTAATCAGTCAACCATGCATTCGATTTGTTGACGTGGACAATGTTGGACCAACTTTTGGGCGTCACACAGCCTTCTTTGAGATGGGTGGGCACCACGCTTTCAACTATCCGGACAAAGAAGTCTACTGGAAAGACGGCACAGTCCGATACCACCATGAATTCCTAACTAAAGACTTGGGAGTAAAACCAGAAGAAATCGTGTACAAAGAAGACTTTTGGTCAGGCGGAGGAAACGCTGGGCCCGACCTAGAAACCATAGTGCGCGGCTTGGAAATCGACACACTGGTATTCATGAAATTCAAGGTGGCAGACAGCGACCTCATCGAGCTGCCCATACGCACGGTGGACACAGGCTATGGCATGGAAAGATACACGTGGCTCTCTCAAGGGACTCTGAGTTGTTTCCATGCCGTCTACAACTCCGTTCTAGACTACGTCATGAAGCTTGGAGGCATCACGAATGTGGACATCAAACTCGTGACCAGAGTCGCAGAACAATCCGGGCTAATGATACTGGAAAAAAGCGCCGACCGAAGCGAGTCCAGAGAGAAAGTGGCTAGGAACATCGGCGTCAGCGTAGAGACTCTCACTAAGACCATGATACCTATTGAAAACGTGTTCGCTGTCGCTGACCACACCAAGTGTTTAGCTTTCATGCTGGCGGAAGGCGTGGTTCCATCAAACGTTAGAGCAGGCTACTTGACCCGCTTAATGGTGAGACGCACATATCGACTCTTGCGTGCACTGGGCATTGAGGAAAAACTCTTCGACATAGTTGACAGGCAAGTCACATATTGGTCGCCTGACTTTCCACACCTCAAGGAAATGCGAGACGAAATCCTCACCATGCTCAAAGTCGAACGTGAGAAATACGCAGAAACCCTGAAACGCGGAAGCCAACTTGCCAAACGCGTGGCAGCTGAGCTGAAGGCAAAAGGCGCCGCGGAAATGCCCGAAGAAACCCTAGTTACGCTCTACGATTCGCATGGGCTGCCGCCTGAAATTGTAGCCGAGTCGGTGCAAGACGAAGGTCTAAAAGTGAAGGTGCCTGAGGACTTCTACGGCAAAGTCGCCGCGCAACACTTGCAGGAGCCACCAGCACTTGAAGAGGAACCGATAAAGGGACTGGAAACTGCGCTTTCTGGTCTTCCAGTGACAAGGATGCTTTACTACGAGGATTCCTACATTCAAGAGTTCAAAGCCAAGGTGCTCCGCACCATCAACGGCAAATACCTCGTGCTCAACCAGACCGCGTTTTATCCAGAGGGCGGGGGACAACCTGCTGACCACGGCGAAATCAAGTCTCACGATGGGAAGGCGGAAGTAACAGATGTCCAGAAGATCAGCAACATAATCGTTCACGTTGTAAAAGGCAAGGTCCCAAGAGAAGGCGACGAAGTCACGGGGCGGATAGACTGGACCCGTCGAATCAGCCTCATGAGACATCACACAGCCACACACGTAATTATGGGCGCAGCCCGACGAGTCTTGGGACAGCACGTGTGGCAGAGCGGAGCCCAAAAAGAAGTTGAAACCTCACGGTTAGACATCTCTCACTATCAACGCTTAACCACGGACGAAATACAGAAGATAGAAAAGCTTGCCAACGAAGCTGTCATGAAAACCATACCTGTTGAGACTTCCTCGAAGCCGCGTATGGAAGCTGAGCGAGAGCATGGTTTCAGGCTTTATCAGGGCGGAGCTGTCCCGGGAAAGGAAATTAGGGTCGTCAAGACGGGCGACTGGGAAGTTCAAGCCTGCGGCGGCACCCACGTCAAGAACACCGGCGAAATCGGACTTGTCAAAATACTGCGGACAGAACGCATACAGGATGGTGTGGAAAGAATAATATTTGGCGCTGGCACCCAAGCGCTCAAACACATCCAAAAGGATGAACAACTCTTGGCATCAGTTGCTGAAAAACTCAACGTGCCCACGGAGAAGCTTGATTCCACAGTTGAACGGCTCTTAGAAGAGTGGAAAGAAGCTCGACGCGAACGAGAACGCCTGCTTAAAGAACTGGTTGAAAAAGAGAGCGAAACGCCCACTGAAGGCAAGACAGCCATGAAGGTTCAGAAAATAGCTGATGTACAGTTTGCCACTAGGCTTTTTGAGCCAGTCGATGTCGATCGTATGATAAGAACAGCCAGCGACCTAATCCAAAAAGACCTTTCGATGGTTGTGGTATTCTATGGCAGAGATGAGAAAACAGCGAGGATTGTCGTGATGGCTGGAAAAGACGCGATTAGTAGAGGAGTTGACTCGCGTCAGATAGCCAACGAAGCTGCATCAAAACTGGGAGGCGGCGGAAGCGGCAAACCAGATTTCGCCCAAGGGGGCGGAACTCGGTTAAAAAACCTTTCAGAAGCCATCGAAAAAGCCGAAAAAACCGTCAGAAAACAGTTGAAAACCACCTAAAAGTGAACGACAGAGGCGCAAAGAATTAAAGCAAGCTTGCACCCTCCATATTGTTTGGTGCTGAGATATGAGGGATTGCTACCTCAATCGACATTAAGCAAACTTTTAATAGCCCTCAACCTAATCCAGAAGCCTTTATGGCGTTTTTGAAGCAAATCGAGCAAAAATGGCAGCGCAAATGGGAAGAAGCCCGAGTTTTCGAGGCTGACCCCGATCCAAAGAAGCCTAAATGCTACATTACTGTTGCTTATCCGTATCCTAACTCGCCGCAGCACATTGGTCACGGGAGAACCTACACGTTGGCTGATGTGCACGCAAGATACATGCGTATGCGCGGCTACAATGTGCTCTTGCCAATGGCGTTCCATTATACTGGCACTCCAGTTCTAGCCATGGCTAAACGCTTAGCCGAGAACGACCGAGACCTAATCGACGATTTTGTCAACATCTACAAAGTGCCAAAAGAAAAGCTGAAAGAACTCTCTGAACCTTTCAAAATGGCACGCTACTTCCACGAAGAAATCAAGACTGGAATGAAGGCAATAGGCTACTCGATCGACTGGAGACGCGAATTCACTACTATCGATCCGCATTACAACCGCTTCATCGAGTGGCAGTTCCAGAAACTGCGACAAAAAGGCTACATCACACGCGGAAGCCACCCCGTAGGCTGGTGTCCAAAAGACGGCAACCCCGTAGGGCAACATGACACAAAAGGCGACGTAGAGCCAGAGATAGGCGAATTCACATTAATCAAGTTCAGATACGGCGACTGGATCTTGCCCGCTGCCACACTGCGTCCTGAAACCATCTTCGGCGTCACCAACATGTGGCTGAATCCCAAGGCTGAATACGTAAAAGCACAAGTGGACGATCAAAAGTGGATAATCAGCAAAGAAAGCGCCGAGAAACTCCGCTATCTAAATCGAAAAGTGACCGTGCAGCAGACCTTCAGAGGAGCGGAACTAGCAGGCAAAACTGTCGAAAACCTCGCAACAAAGGAAAGCGTTTTGATTCTGCCGGCTGACTTCGTTGATCCCAAAAACGCCACAGGAGTAGTAATGTCGGTCCCTGGACATGCGCCATACGATTATGTAGCCCTGATGAGTCTGATAAAGACCCCGACGCAGTTGAAAGAGTTTGGAATAGCCGCAAAGGACATTGCCTCACTGAAACCAATTTCCATAATCACGGTCTCTGAATACTCCGACATTCCTGCAGGCGACGTAGTCAAGCAGATGGGTATTGAAAGTCAGACAGATCCGAAATTGGAAGAAGCTACGCAAGAAGTCTATCGGCATGAGTTTCACAGCGGCAGAATGAAAACTAATACTGGCGAATATGCTGGTTTGCCCGTGTCCGAGGCTAAAGACAAGGTCAAGCAGGATCTGGTCGCTGAAGGCAAAGCTGAAACAATGTTTGAATTGCTGAACAAACCCGTGATGTGTCGCTGCGGAACCGAGTGTGTCGTCAAGATCTTTGAAGATCAGTGGTTCATCAACTATGGCGATCCTAAATGGAAGACCATAGCGCATGAAGCTCTGGACAAAATGGAAATTCTGCCTGAAGAATTGCGAGCTGAATTCAACTACGTTATCGATTGGCTGCATGAGAAAGCCTGCGCAAGAAAATCAGGTATGGGTACGAAATTGCCTTGGGACCCAGAGTGGGTAATCGAATCTTTGTCTGATTCGACCATCTACATGGCATACTACGCAATTGTCAAGCACATCAAAAAGCACGGTCTCAAACCAACCCAGTTGACAGATGAAGTTTTTGATTACATATTCCTAGGCGTTGGAAAGCCCGCCGAAGTAGCAAAGAGAGTCGGCATCAACGACAGGGTTCTGGAGGGCATGCGACACGAGTTCATGTATTTGTATCCTTTGGACAGCCGCCATTCTGGACGCGATCTGGTTCCGAACCACCTGACTTTTCTGAT
Source organism: Candidatus Bathyarchaeia archaeon (assembly GCA_035283685.1). NCBI lineage: Archaea > Thermoproteati > Candidatus Bathyarchaeota > Bathyarchaeia (SeqCode) > Bathyarchaeia archaeon. Next base: position 234,332 of record DATETJ010000004.1, on the reverse strand, counting down.
TTTCAATCACATAGCCATCTTTCCAGAAAAGTTGTGGCCGCGTCAAATTGTCACCAACGGCAGCGTCACTATGCAAGGTGCGAAGATGAGCAAATCATTTGGAAATATCATACCTTTGATTGAAGGTATCGCGCAGTTTGGAGCCGACCCGTTGAGAATGGGTATCTTGGCAACAGCTGAGTTGCTGCAGGATGCTGATTTTAGTCCAACTCTGGCGAAGTCGATGCGAGACCGGCTGGAACGGCTATACAGGTTTGGTGAAGAAATCGCCAAAGCTGGGCGTAACAAGAAATCCAAGAAGCCTTGGACCTTGCCTGACAGATGGATGTTAAGTCGGCTACAGGAGCACATCAGAATGGCGACTGAAGCAATGGATAAACTCGCGGTGCGCAAAGCCATTCACAGCGCATTCTACGAGTTGGATCAAGACTTACAGTGGTACACACGTCGAGTAACGGATCAAAAAGAAACCTCAAAGAGGAAAGAAACCATCGATTATGTATTGAGTCAGATCCTAGATGCCCAAGTCAGAATGCTGGCACCAGTGACTCCTCACATATGCGAGGAACTGTGGGAGAAAATGGGCGGTGAAGACTTTGTTTCTCAAGCTTCGTGGCCGTCACCAGATCCAATAAAGATAGATGCTCAAGCTGAAGAGAGCGAGGCTCTAGTGATCGCCACGCTGCAAGACACATTGGACATAATCAAGGCAACAGGCATGGCGCCAAGAAGGGTTCACTATTATGTTGCGGCAGATTGGAAGTTCAGTGCATATTCGGCGGCTGTGCAGAAGGCGGTTTCGGCGAAGGTTGAGCAAGGTGATTTGATGAAGAAGCTCCTGAAAGACGCCAAAATGAAGAAGGTTGCGGCACAGCTGGCAAAGTTTGTTGGTCAAGTTGCGGATGAAGTAAACAAAATGTCAGCGGAAAGAAAGCAACGATCGAATGAAATCGGCGCACTTGATGAGAGCAGCGTTCTGAAGGAAGCCAGCAGCTTTTTCAAGCGAGAGTTAAATGCAGAGGTCGTCGTTTTTCGGGAAGAAGACTCTGAGCGCTACGATCCGAAGAAGAGAGCGCAGCTAGCCAAGCCCTTTCGCCCAGCTATTTACTTGGAATAGCAAACCCGTTTTACCTACGTTTTTCTCTTAGTCTAAAAACCGTGTACAACGCAGTCCAAATAACCCCCAGAACTGTTGCTGAAACCGAATACTCAAACAAGCTCTCATAAGAAAGAGCGAGAATCAGAGTTAGCAAGTTCGGAGAACTCGCCCGCGCAATAAGCGGAATCAGAGCACACAAGATCCATAAACCAGCCACAAAAGTCCATATGAGAATGGTTACGCCTATTCCCTTCCTCAAAACAACCCACTCACAATACTCAATAGAAAACTCCTGAATGCAAGGATTAATATTTTTGTGAACTTCAAGTCTATGGCGGTTGTCCCGCGGACCCGTGGCGCAGCCCGGATAGCGCGTTGGCCTTCTAAGCCAAAAGTCTGGGGTTCAAATCCCCGCGGGTCCGCCACTGCTTCTCGCTATGTTCAAAAAAGATATATAATTGAAGCGACTGTTGTTAATCAAATTTCACTACAATAATAGGAAAACCTGTAAGAGGAATTTGGAGGAGAAAAATCGAGATGAGCAAACCCGAGAAGCCACACCTAAACCTCGTAATCATGGGGCATGTGGACCACGGGAAATCAACCACGACAGGCCACCTCTTCTACCTAACTGGCACAGTGGATGAGCGCCAGATCAAGCAGTATGAAGATGAAGCCAAGAAGATGGGCAAGGAAACCTTCAAGTTTGCTTGGATAGTTGACAAGCTCAAGGAAGAACGTGAACGAGGCTTAACTATTGACCTAGCCTTCATGAAATTTGAGACACCGAAATTCTTCTTCACAGTCATCGATGCGCCCGGACACAGAGACTTCGTGAAGAACATGGTTACAGGCGCAAGCCAGGCTGACGGTGCCGTTTTGTTCGTCTCAGCGAAAAGAGGCGAGTTTGAAGCTGGAATCGGACCAGGCGGACAGACCAGAGAACACGCTTTCCTTGCATTCACTTTGGGCGTGCGCCAACTCGCCGTGGCCATTAACAAAATGGACGATGCCTCGGTGAACTGGAGCGAAGACCGCTACAACGAAGTCAAGAATGAAATCGGTCGACTTCTGAAAACCGTTGGCTACAACGTGGACAAGATTCCGTTTGTCCCAACATCCGGCTGGACCGGCGACAACCTAGTGAAGCCAAGCGAAAAAATGCCATGGTACAAAGGACCAACACTACTCGCCGCGTTGGACGTGTTTGAAGTTCCACCCAAACCTACAGGTAAGCCTCTGCGAATGCCCGTGCAAGATGTCTACACTATCACAGGCGTTGGAACAGTTCCAGTGGGACGTATTGAGACTGGCGTACTCAAAGTCGGCGACATACTAGTATTCATGCCCGCGAACAAACAAGGCGAAGTGAAATCCATCGAAACCCACCATGTTGCTGTCCAAAAGGCAGAGCCTGGAGACAATATCGGCTTTAACGTGAGGGGCATATCCAAAACTGACATTCGTCGCGGAGATGTCGGAGGGCATGTGAATAATCCCCCGTCTGTAGCTAAGGAATTCGTTGGGCAAATCATAGTAATACTCCATCCTACTGCGATAGCTGCAGGTTACACACCAGTACTGCACTACCACACAGGGCAGGTTGCCGTGCGCTTTATCGAATTAATCAAAAAGATCGACCCCAGAACTGGACAAACCATTGAGGAGAAGCCATCGTTCTTGAAGACAGGAGACGGCGCCGTTGTACGCTTTGAACCACTGCACCCGATAGCACTGGAAGCTTACTCCGAGTTCCCCGAGCTTGGACGCTTCGCAATACGCGACATGGGTACAACTGTGGCTGCTGGCGTAGTCAAGGAAATCACCAAAAAAGGTCCTTAAGCCATCCTCTTTCCTTTCCTTTTCTCGGAATGGCATCCGCAGAAGCGAATCCAGATCAGTAGGTGGCTCGCTCAGATCCTAGGCTGCTTTGTCTCGCAAGACAGGGCTTACAGCGCTTAGAGCCTTTCAGAGCACTCTACGGATCTATGTCTAACGGTGTTCCTTGGGTTCAACAACGTTCTTCAATTCAGTGATGGATTTGTTCAGGGAGATTACGTCGCCAGTAGCCTGAATCAGGTCGATGGGTAGACAGACGATAACGGAGCCAAGAAAGGGTTTCCTGAAACCAAGTTCTCTTATAGCTTCATCTGTCAAACTCACGTGCAAGTGCGTTATCTGCCATTTCTCCGTGCCAACATCTGCGCCGGTGACTTCACCAAGCATGTAAGCGTTTGCGCCGATAACCTTCTTTCCGACTAGTTTGCTGAAGATTACCAACAAACCACCGAAACATTGAGGTATTGTTTGTTCAGTAGATAAATGTTGCCGCATGGAAACGCGGCTTGAACCTTAAAACTTATAGGTTTAGACGCTGAGAGACAACCCTTCCTCAAAAAAAGGTGTAATGGCAATATGAAGACCAAAGGAGAAGAAAGGAAGCCAACAGTCGATGAATTGCTGGCCAAGGCAAAGAAGCCATCGTTACTGGCTTCGCCAATGCACAAGTTCTACGAAGGCAAAGTTCAAATCATGCCCAAATGCGCTATAACCAGCCCAAAAGATTTTTCAATATGGTACACTCCGGGCGTGGCAACGCCCTGCAAAGAGATTCAAGCCAATCCAGACAAGTCTTTTGAGCTCACAAACCGATGGAATTACGTTGCAGTCGTGACCGATGGCACACGAGTTTTGGGCTTGGGCGACATCGGTCCAGAAGCAGCCATGCCTGTAATGGAAGGCAAAGCCCTTTTGTTCAAATATCTGGGTGGCGTTGACGGTTTTCCTATTTGCTTGCGAACAAAAGACCCGGACGAAATTGTTCGCACCTGTGAATTACTTGAGCCGTCTTTCGGCGGCATAAACCTAGAAGACATTGAGAAGCCGAAGTGCTTCTATGTTTTGGAAAAAGCCCGAGAGCGCTTGCAGATTCCTGTATGGCATGACGATCAGCAAGGAACAGCCACAGTCATTTTGGCAGGATTGATGAACGCTTTCAAAATTGTCGGCAAAGATCCCAAGAAAAGCCTAATCACCTTAGTCGGAGCTGGATCCGCTAACCTACGAACTGCTTACGTCCTGATAAAATGGGGAATGAAACCTGGTAACATTATGATGGTTGACACCAAGGGCTTGATCTACCCAGGCAGAAAAGACATAACGAAAGATGAAGATCCTTGGAAATATGAGTTGGCTCAAAAGACAAACGCTGAAGGCAGAACAGGCGACATTTCCGCCGCATTTAGAGGCGTCGACGCTGTCGTGGCGGCATCCCAGCCTGGACCGGACACCATAAAGAAGGAGTGGGTGACGAGCATGGCTAACAAGTCCATAATTTTCGCCTGCGCTAACCCCATACCAGAAATCTGGCCTTGGGAAGCTAAGGAAGCCGGCGCCAAAATCGTGGCGACAGGTCGAAGCGACTTTCCAAATCAGGTTAACAACAGCCTTGGTTTTCCTGCCATATTCAGAGGCGTCTTGGATGTCAGAGCGAAGACCGTCACTGACGACATGTGTATTGCAGCGGCTCAGGAACTCGCCAGATTCGCTGAAGAACGCGGCATGCGCGAGGACGACATTTTGCCCAGAATGGACGAGTGGGAAGTGTTCCCGCGCGAGGCAGTGGCATGTGCCCTGAAGTCGATTGACCAAGGCGTTGCGAGGATTAAGCCTAGCAGGAAGGAATTGTACGAAAGAGCTGTGGCAATCATCCAGAACAGCAGAGAATCAGTGAAGCAGCTCATGAAGAAAGGTCTTATAAAACCGCCGCCATCCGAAAATCAGCTGTTAAAGGAAAAATGAGAATCGAAGGGCGGGCAACAAGCCTTTTTCTGTCTATTTCTTCAGCGGTGTGAACAAGCCTACCACGTTGCCGAAGATGTCTTTGAACGTGGCGTCCCAGCCCATCTGAGGAATCTCTGTCTTCTTCCGCACTGTTTTGCCGCCTGCTTCCTTTATTTCTTTTAGTTTCTTTTCGATGTTGTCAACATTGACGTAGAAGAGGCAGCCGCCTGTCTTCACTTTGTCAGCCTTGCTGAAACCCACGCTCATTTGCGGTGGAGGTGGATTGAACATCGCGTAGTTCATTGGCGGAGGCATTATGTCGATTTTCCATCCGAAGAGTTTGGAGTAGAACTGCTTTGCTTTTTTCAGGTCCGTGACGGGCAATTCCACGTGCACAACTGGATTTTCCACACTTCATCCCTCCTGTAATCTTTCTTTGAAGGAAAGTTTAGCGGTTCTGACAATATTTAACGCTTGTCAGAAAAGCACTGAGTTCCATCCGAAGGGTTTCTGCAAAAGGGTTCACAAAAAGAAAAAGAAGGAATTGAGTTAGGCCTTATGCTCTGCGTCTGACTGCTGGAACTCGTTTGCGGCTGAGGAACACGATGTAGGTCGCTGCGAACATCGAGACCGCAACTAAAGCCATGAGCAACAGAAATCCTGTCGTTGTCCAGATTGGCGGAGGAAACTCTTCTAAGACAATAGTTGTAGACGTAGACGATTCCACGGAAATTGCTGGCTCAGCTGCACTTGTTGCAACTACTTTCAACCAGTATTCGCCGCTGTAATGAGCTTCTGTGTTGTATGTTCCTTTGGGCAACTTGAACATCGCTTGACCCGCAGCGTTCGTGGTGTCCAGACCGTAGCCGACGCCAGTTTGGGTGAAGACTATGACGTAGGCTCCATGAACTGGGGCTCCATTGTTACCAAGTACGTTGATCGTCAATTGGTAGACTTCGGTTTTTATTGCAAATGGCCCGTCTGAGTTGACATACACTGTTGTCTGTTTGACAACAACGTCTTTCCATAGGATTGTCAAACCGTAGTTCGCTGGAAGCACGTGCGTCAGATTGACCCACCCGTTCGCGTCTGTGTAACGCGGTAACATGTCTCTCGTGCTGTTTGGCCACGTTACATAAACCTGAGCGTTTGGCAGAAATGAGTCGACATCATCGACTATGTGGAAGGCTGGATTATAGTAGACTATGACGCCCATCTGGAACATGTGGTCGTTGTATTCGATAAACGGTCCAAATGAGCCTATATCCTGATATCGATAGTAGCCGTTGTTGTCAATGACTGAAACGTTGACGGTGTAATTGCCAAGCTGAGCTGTAGAAGGATAGGTCCAGTTTGCTTCATACGTGTTAGCGAAACGCGTAAGCCATTGCCCATCCGACATGCGCACCAAGTCAACGTTGTCCACAACTGGGCTTTGCGCTGGATCCAGTATGGTCATGTTGACGCGGTAAATGTCATATCCGCCAAATGGATCGGTGACGTTGGCGCGAACAGTCACTATGCGTTGGCTGTCGCTCCAGTTATAGTAGAACATGTTGGTTTCGCTGTTGTCGTAAGCGTATGTTTTAACCGAGACGGGTCTAGCATAGTCTTGGGCTGGCAGTATGACTTTGCTTGGATAGAACGGTGAACCGTACCAGATTCTTGTGTCCGCAGATGAGCCAGTGTTGACCTCTACGTGAACTTGGAGACTTGTTCCAGCGTTGAAGGCGTGAGTAAGCGGCGTTGACAAGTTGTAGCTGTAAACAGGCACATCTATGTACTCGCCGATGCTGCTGGTCACTGTTGGGTTCTGGGCTCCAGAATCCCAGAGCGTCGCGCCTCCGACCGTGATCTCGTAGAACTGTAACGTGAAGCCCGTTGGCTTGTAGGCTGAGCTATTTGCCCAAATGAAGACCTGCCATGTGCCGTTGAATATCACTGGTCCAGCTAGGTTTGGGTACAAGTAGAAATCCACTGCGACCTTCGGCTGACCTACGGGTTTGTAGAACGAGTTCGTATACGCATCTTGCTGAGTCAGAAAACGGAACCATTGAGTAGAGTTCATAATGTACTTCGTCTGAATGCCGGCGACATCCACTGGAGCATCAACATAGTGCAAGTAAAACTCCATTGGCTTAGCCGCACTAGTGTAAGACGCAGCCTCAGCCTTCGGGATGAAATACGCAAGAGAGACATAAGCGAATGCTGAGATGATGATAGTTGTTAAGAGGATCAGAGTTTTTACTTCAGATGGTTTTCTGAACATTAATTTGGACCTCTTATCGTCCTTTTGAAAATTTAGAGTTAAACCTTGTTAATTCAGGATATGAATTTGAAGTTCCGTTCTAAGAGCAGCTGATTGTTGCCAAGAGGATAGAAATGACGTGCTGCGAGTTATCCTCCGGGCGCTCCGTGGAAGGGCACGTTCTTCCACATTATTTCCCACCATTCGTCCTTGGTGATAGTTTCGCCGCGAGCAACCACGTCCATGATGGTCTTCAACAGTTCATGGTGCCTTCGTTCATCCACTTGAATGCTCTCAAGTAGGAATTTTATTTTCTCGTCCTTTATTTTCTCCATGAAGTCGTCGACTTGGTTCATGACTTTCTCTTCGTTTTTGATGTGCCAGCTTACGACATCGTTCAAATGGTCAAGTTCGTCCTCTGACATTGCAGGAGCCACGGTTATGACGCTTTCAGCCGCCTTGTACATGTCCGCGTGCTTTATAGAGTCGAGCGACATGCCCTTCAAAACCGAAACAACGACAGGATTCTTCAACTTCTGAAGCGCTTTGTTAATCGATTTGACGATCTCTTCCTCGTGTTCAACCTGTTCGCGGAAGAAGGCAATCAGTTCTTTTTCCTCTGGCTTCATGAATGGCACCTTTGCTGACGTAGAATTGAAAGCGGCTATTAACCTTTTACGGCTGAGTCAAAAGCGGGTCTTACTCGATATGTTTAGAGGAGTCCCATAAATGCTGGAAATAGTCTTTGGCAAACTGCACAAGCCCCAAGTGGTTTGACCATATGACAAGTGTTGGCTTGTCCTCGCCTAGAAAGAGTATGGCTTCTTTGCCGTCAACTATGACGCCTCCGCCAAACATTTGATTTCGAACTCGTACTTCAGCAAAACGTTCAAGCTCTTTCAGATTCCATGCAGTTGACTGTTTTGACACCATGAAGTGGACTTTGATGTCGGCAGTCTGGAGGCGCTGCAAAAAGGGCGTGACTGATTCAGTCAGAGCTCTTGGAATTGTGGGCGCTGCGATCATAAGTTCAGTTTTGGTTTTTTCAAGCACTTCCCTAAGTTTCGCTATTGTGCTCACCTCGCCTCTTAGGATCCATATGTCAGGTTTCTCTCTGATTTCGCGCTTTTCGTAAAATGGCTGCAACTCGCTTGTCATGGTCTTCTCCCATGCTTTGACTTTCTCTTCCAGCTGCATTTTGGCTGTGGCTAGGGCATCTGATGGCGCCTTTGGATAGTATCGTCCAGGTCTGCCTTGCTCGGTTTCTATCCAGCCTTTGCGTTCAAGGGAGGTTAGAGTTTCATACACTTTGGAGTAAGGCACATCTGAGTTCTCACTGACTTGGCTAGCTGTCAGAACTCCGTGTTCAAGTAAGGCAATATATGCCCTGGTTTCGTAATCGGTTAAGCCTAGCTCTCTTAGAATTCTTTTGGCTTCTTGGCTGACTGCGGCGTCAGATGGCGTCGTCAACCGTTTTCACCTTCTGAAAGGTTTGGAAACCTTCTTATAGTGTATGCCGTGAAGCTGTAGTTAAATGTTACAACTCTCAGTGGTGTCAAATTGCAGGCTTTGGAGAAGCAACTACCATCAGAGGATAACGTCCTGAAGCACACGACCAGCCTGTGCCCTGAATGTCTAGAACGGCTCGACGCCACAATCGTCGAAAGAAACGGTCAAGTCTTACTGGTTAAAAACTGTCCTCAACATGGACATTTCGAAGATGTGTACTGGGCGGACATTGAAACATACAATCGGTTTGAGAAATACGGTAAAGTCGGCAAAGGCGTGTCCAATCCGCGCACCCAGACCGTGAAGGAATGCCCCTACGACTGCGGGCTCTGCCCAAGCCACAAGTCGCACACGGTTTTATCCATTATTGACGTTACAAACGCCTGCAACCTTCAATGCTCCATATGCTTCGCCCACGCGGGAAAAATCGGCTACCTTTATAGGCCTAGCCTAGAGGCCATCGGCGAAATCATGGACACGCTGCGCAGCAACTTGCCTGTGCCGCCCCCAGCAGTTCAGCTTTCAGGCGGAGAACCCACGGTTCACCCAGACCTGTTAGAAATTGTCAAGATGGCTAAACGCAAGGGCTTCAGGCACGTGGAACTCAATACGAACGGTGTTAAGATAGCTGAGGACAAGGATGGCGTCGAATACCTACGTCAACTTCGCGACGCCGGCGTAGACACACTATATCTTTCATTCGACGGCGTCAAGCCTGAAGCCTATCTTGGACGAGCGCCCAGCTACCTCGATGAAAAAGGCAAATGGCAATACGCCAACTGGCTCTTCAACATTAAGAAGAAGGTCATTGAAAACTGCCGCAAAGCAGGCCACCACAGCGTTGTTTTGGTTCCGGTTGTTGTCCGAGGCATGAACGACAACCAGCTGGGCGAAATCATCCAATTTGCCATCGAAAACATCGATGTGGTGCGTTGCGTCAACTTCCAACCTGTCTCATTCGCGGGCAGAACTGAAGAGTGGGAAGTAAAGAAGGGCAGGATCACCATCCCTGAAGCCTTGCAGAGAATCGAGGAGCAGATGAAAGGCGTTGTCACGGTTGATGATTTCTACCCTATTCCATGTACCTATCCAATATCGGACTTCTTGAATGCCTACAAGTCAAAATCCCACGTTGAATTCACTTGTCACCCGCACTGTGGAGCAGCCACCTATATGTACGTGGAGAAAGGCAAGGCAGTGCCCATAACCCGACTCGGCGACGTCGATTCGTTTTTCAACAGCCTCACTAAAGCAGCGGAAGACCTGAGAAAAGGCAGACGCACAAGGGCTAAGCTGCGCGTTGGGCTTTCAGCGCTGAGAAACATCAAGCCCAAGATACTTCGAGAAGTCCTGCCTGCGATAATGAGCGGAAGCTACCAGTCGCTAAGACCATTCCACTACAAGACACTGATGATCGGTTTAATGCATTTTATGGATGCCTACAACTTCGACCTAGCCCGAGTGGAACGCTGCACGATTCATTATGGGTTCCCCGGTGGCAAAATCGTGCCCTTCTGCACCATGAACACCTTGCACAGGCAGACACTGGAAAAAAAGTATGCTACCCCATTGCCCGAATCGAAGCCTGTTGAAGAGAAGAAACACGCAAGAAAGAAAGCTGGGAATAAGTCTATAAGCAGCCCAGCCGCATGGAAAAAGACGGAGTCGTAGTGATTATGGGTGGAAAGAAAAAGCTCACAGTAAAGCAACTGGAACGCGCTCAGGATAAGAAGGATGAGGGGACTGAGAAAAAGAAGGGAGGCAAATCCTCAGGGCCTGCCGAGAGGAGGGCGCCTAGCATTATGCCGCCTGATTTGAAAAGCGAGAAGACAATAAGCGAAATCAAAAAGATGAAGGCAGTCACGCCTTATGCAGTTGCGTCCCGGTTCAATTTGCGCTTGAGCGTGGCAAAGGACATGCTGGACGAGTTGGCGCAGAGAGGCGTTCTGGAATATGTTTCAGCGGGCAAAAGCCTCAAGATATACAAACCGCATGACTAGTGCGCCTTCATTTCTGTGAGACAGAGATTTGGCTTTTCCTAAACGGGTTTACACGCAAGAGGAAGTCGACAAAGCGAGAGAACTTGTTCATAAAGGCTACAAGCACACGTTAATCATCGAGGGCAGTTCGCAGTTCAAGGAAAAGATGGAGCAGCTAATCCAGCTCTTAAAGACCGCTGACTACTATGACTTTCTGCGCGCCTACATAAGGGGAATCGTTGAGATGGAAGGCTTCAGTCAACTGCATGAGTCGGACGCTGCTTTGTGGGCGAACATGTCCATGCTCACAGATGTCGTCAACGCTGCCAGTTACGTGGTGCAGAAAGCGCAGCAGATGAAAGACTATCTTGAAGGAAACTTATACTACGGCATAGGCGAGATCGCAGCCATAGAAAAACGCCTCGAATTTCTAAAGACGCTGAAGGCGAGGAGCAATAGTCAAGAAGTAGTAGAAAGATGCGAACAGTTGTTGAAGGAATGGGCTGAGACTAGGATTCAGTTTCCTTAGGTTCGGACAACTCGGATTACTTTTCCGCTCTTAACGTTGTTGAAAAGCTCTATGTTCTTTGTTATCTGTCCCACAATGTTGACTGCGCTGTAGGGCTGTGATTGACCGTAGAAGATGCAGAAGGCTTTTCCCATAGGCCAGTAGGCTAAGTCGCCTTTTTTCACTGTTGGTTTGGCTTTTTCTTCTCCTGCGGCAACTGGGATTTCGAAGTAGACTTCTTCTTTCCAGAGTGCGGCTCTGCCTTCAAGTGGTAGTTTTTTCAGGATGGCGGTGACGGTTCGTGGGGCTAGGTGGCGTATCAGTTCACCCTCGGCTTCGCCTGTGCTTTCGACGATGAGTTTTATCGGTATTCTTGAGACGCTGGTGTCGGGCATTTTTGGGTTCACAAGCTTACAGAATGTAGTGTGGTTGCCGATTTTATTTTTGTGGGAACCTTTTTTTGAGGATGTCTTCAAGTGTTGGTGTGCCGATTTCTTGCAGTTCGTATTTTGCTCGTACGGCTGGTTTGTTTATGTTTAGGACGCGTCGTAGGTCGATGGGTGTGCCGATGAGGACGATGTCGCAGGGTGTCTTGTTGATGGTTTCTTGGAGTTCGCGTATCTGTTCTTTTCCGTAGCCCAAGGCGGGCAGAACTGCGCCGAGGTGTCCGTAGGTTTTGTAGGCTTCGATTATTGAGCCAACCGCGTAGGGGTGTGGGTCCACGATTTCTCCTGCTCCCGATCTTTCGGCGGCGATTGTGCCTGCGCCGTATGCCATGTTGCCGTGTGTTACGGTTGGTCCGTCTTCGACTACTAGGACTTTTTTGCCGTTTATGAGTTTTGGGTTGTCCACGGTTATTGGCGAGGATGCTTCTATGATTACTGCGTCTGGGTTGAGGGTTTTGGCGTTTTTTCTTACTGTTGCCACGTTGGTTGGGTCTGCGGTGTCTACTTTGTTTATGATGACTATGTCTGCCATTCGGAGGTTGGTTTCGCCTGGGTGATATGTGGTTTCGTGTCCTGGTCTGTGTGAGTCTGCGACTACTATGTGTAGGTCGGGTTTGTAGAAGGGTATGTCGTTGTTGCCGCCGTCCCATATGATTATGTCTGCTTCTTTTTCGGCTTCGTGTAGTATCTGCTCGTAGTTGACGCCTGCGTAGACTATGACTCCGTTGTCTATGTGGGGTTCGTATTCTTCGCGTTCTTCGATGGTGCAATCGTTTTTGTCCAGGTCCTCGTAGGAGGCGAAGCGTTGGCAAGCTTGTTTAGCTAGGTCGCCGTAGGGCATGGGATGCCTGATGACGACTACTCTGAATTCGCGTTTTCTGAAAAGTTGAGCAATTTTGCGTGAGGTTTGGCTTTTGCCTGAGCCGGTTCGGACCGCGCATATGGAGACAACTGGCACTTTGGCTCTTAGCATGGTTGAGGTTGGTCCCATTAGTTTGAAGTCTGCTCCGTTGGCTAGGACTAGTGAGGCTTTGTGCATGACGTATTCGTGTGATACGTCGCTGTAGGCGAAGACGACTTCGTGGACGCCGTGATTTTTGATGAGTTCGGGTAGTTGTTCCTCTGGGTGTATTGGTATGCCCTTGGGATAAAGCGGTCCTGCAAGTTGTGGTGGGTAGCCTCTTTTTGCTATGCCCGGTATCTGTGTAGCGGTGAAGGCTACGACTTCGTAGTTTGGGTTGTTGCGGTAGTAGACGTTGAAGTTGTGGAAGTCTCTGCCGGCTGCGCCCATGATGATGACTTTGGTTTTATCCATAAAGTTGAAGCCTCGTCTCGAGGTGAAGTTTGAGACATAAGAATCATTCATTCATATAAGCCTTAACCGTGGCTGGGAGGAGCGGGTTCTTGGTGTTGTCGGGAGCCAAGGATGGAGGGATAGTATGAGTGCAGAAAAAAATTTCGCAGTTGAAATCAGGCTTTTCAGTTTGTGTTCTGAGGTCTGTTGAGGGGTCTGTATGGTGTTTTGGGCTCTGTTTACTTTCACTTTGTGGTGCGTTTCAACATAGTTTGTGGTGCTCTTTCATGTTGGCATGGTGACGTTTGCGCATGTTGCGGCGAGTCCTGTGGGAAAGGAAATTTCAAAAGAAGAAGGGGACAATCGCTTAGCGCCTTCTTCTACTATTGTTACGGCTGCTTTGTGCAGCTCAAGCTGCGTGGACATCGTCGTCAGGGTGTTCCCGATGACATCAACGCCCATGGCTGTGGCTGTTTTGAAGTTGTTGTTGACTCTGAAGGGTCTGCCGTAACAACTTCGTATGTACTTGAGGCAAATTTCTGTTCAGATGTTATTAACTTTCGCTTAGAACAAGTAATAATACCGAGGTGCTTCAGGTTAGAAGTAGTAGTCTGCGCCGCGTGTACGTTGACTACTACTTCCATGTTGGTTGCAATGCTTTTGGACGAATTTCCATGTTCGAATATCATTGACTCTTTCTTGGCAACAGTGAAAATGACGGCTTAGGTTACCTTTCCTTCTGCGATGTGGGTGCAAGGCCGAGTTGCTGCATAAAGCCCAGAGTATCATACCTCATCCATGATTCCACGAACTTGCCGCCAGCAACGCGGATGATGCCAATCTCCCCTATCGTCACCTTCTTACTCGTAGGAGGGACGCCCATAAATTCACCCTTGTGTGTGCCACCCAACGTAAAGCGCACCGCTACCCTTTCCCCTTCGACGACCATGTCATCAATGGTGACGTGAACATCGGGAAAAGCGCTGTAGAACTCACTCATAGATTGTTTGTAGTCCTTGATGCCGTGTGTGTCCTTGCCGCTGCCACTGTGTTCGACGTAGTCAGTGGCGAATAACTCGTCTATTGCGGCAAGGGTGGCCGCCTTCCATTTGTTCGCCTCCTCAAAAAAACGACGCGCAAGCGCCTTGAGGTCTTTTGCTGAGATGACAAATCACTCGTTAATTGCTCAACCTATGTCTATTTATATAATTTTAGCTGCCCACTCAGTGCCAATCCTAACAGGGTAGAAAAACACAGTCTTTAGAGCACGTTTCTTTTCGCCAAAATAGGTTAAGTTTTGCTTCTTTCTCGTTTCTATTTTGGGGCCAGAGTCTGTTTGGCAAGCGTATCCGTTGATGATGTACGTGACGTGATTTGTGTTAGCTCAGGTGAGGTTTCAGACGCTAAGGTTTTGAAGATGATTAAGCATGCCGAGGTTACGATTGAACTTGAAACCGACAGAGAAATCGACTATAGCAGTTGTACGGATGCTGAAAAGGAGTATATCGAGGTTCTTGCAGTGCGCGCGAGGTAACTTGCGCTGGTCATGGGGCGCCTCTTATTTCTTGTCTTTTAGGTCGAGTGCCTCGGCGATTATGGCCACTTCCCTCCAACCTAAGGGTCGGTTAGTTGCTTTGATGACCAGGCGTTCTCTCCATCCGCAGTCGAGGCATTCGTACTTGACCGGCGTCACTGCCATATGCCCTGACATATCGCCCCCCATCGAGCCAACTCTGCGAACCTTGGCGCTCTTGCATCTAGGACAGATCTGCACGTCAACAAATTTTCCTTCCTTCCCAAGCTCTTCTAAGACTTCCATCAATGCTGGGAAAGATCCGCTCTGAATCTCTTCCTGCTTAAGCAAGGTTAGCTGGCGCTTGCGTTTCTTCTTTTTCCGTTGCTCCTCTTCCAATAGTAGAAAGCCTCGATGCTAAAAGGAGAGAGCTAGCTCTATGAAAAGCTTGTCATTAACGGATTGGTCGAAGACCCATGTTTGTCTTCTTTAGTTGTTCTATTGCGTCCGAGTTTCGAGTCTCGAGCCGTATTCATTATAATGCGTCGCTGAGGTTGGGTTCGCAGAACGGGTGACGGAAATCTGGCATCTTCGTCTAATGATTTTTAATGCTTTCTCTTCACTGCTTTTTTCAGCTTCCTAACGCTGCCCTCTTCCAGTTCCTTTGTGAACTTCTCAAACTCCTCAACGCTTGTCTCTGCAAACTTGGGCAGTTTTTCAGCTTCTTCAACTCTGGGTATAACCTCAACCACGAGCTTTCCCTTCTCCACCCTGTACAAAACCTTCTGACCAGGTTTCAGTCCAAGCTCGTTCCTGATTTCCTTTGGAGGATAAAGGTCATACTTTTTACCTACAACGCCAACTTCAGTCAAGCTGCATTACCAAGAGAAATCCTATATTATCGGAACTAATAAATCTACCGAGCAAACAAAAAATACTCGGTGAATACTTTGCACACTCGAGAAAGCATACTCGTTGACAGCACGTTCCTACTTCCTTTGGTCGGAGTCAAAGTTGCAGGGCTTCCAGAAAACCCTCTGGAAACAATAATCAACTTAGGCTTCAATGTCAAAATCAACGAAATAAGCCTCTTTGAAGCTGTTGGAAAAGCACTCAGAGAAGCAGAAAAATCGCATAACAGAGCGCGAACTATGAAAAGAATTGAAATAGGCGCAAAAAGCCTCCTCTTAGAGACCAGAATAGAGAGATTCCCAATATGCGAATTAGAAACCACAAGAACCGCCATGGAACTCCACCAAAGCGGATTAACCGACTTACCAGACTGTTTCATCGCAGCCGCGGCAACACAGCACACGGGATTGCTACTAACAGAATCAAAAGACATCAAACCAGCGGTTCAAAAAGCCAATATTCCATTAAAGATAGTTAAATGGCAAGACTTAACGTGAACTCTACATAGACTGCAAGGATTCGCTCTGACCGATCTGTCCGAGAGATTTCGCAGTTCAATCCGCACTGAGTTTAGAAATCTGGCGTTAAGACTACTCTTTTCATCATTCTTGTTGTGTGTGCTTCACTGAATACTTCACTGATCCTGCTCATGGGTCGAGTTTCAGTGAATGGACGTATCTTGATGGTTTCGTTTAGCACCATTTCAAGCACTTTGGAGTAGTACTTGGGGAGACAGCCCCACGTACCTACGATATCGGCGTCGAACGCCATCAGTCTGGACAGGTTGAACTCATTTTTTTGCATGCCAAAGCCTATGACGACCAATTTGCCCACAAACGACAACAGGTTCAATGCAATGGACTGCCCTGCACCTGTTCCTGTAACCTCAAAGATTATCCAAGCGTAGTTGGGAAGTCCATGCGCCTTGCACAGTTCTTTGAACTCATTGCGAATAGCATTGTCATCTTTGCCACTAGAGTTGATCATGTAATCGGAGCCGTACTTCAACGAACGCTCGAGTTTCTCTTGATCGCGAGCAATGCCCACCACTGTCTTGGCGCCAAAAGCCTTAGCCATCTGAGCCACGTAGCTGCCAACGCCGCCGGTGACACCAACCACAACCACATTATCATTCTTCTTCAGCCCAGCTCTCACACAGGCTTGATAAGGCGTAGTTACAGCATCCGCGATCACCGCTAACTCAGCTAGTTGAAAGCCGCCTCGGTTGCCAACCACGCACAAATCCTCGGAAGGCACGGGAACGTGGCTGGAAAAGCCTCCGTAAACGCCCAGGCTGTTTCCCGGCATTTTCTGAGCTAGACAGCGGTTTCCTCGCCCAGAGGAGCATATGTCACATTTGTTGCAGGGCATCACCGCAGGAACGATAACTTCCTTGCCCACGAGTCGGCTGTCACCCGCTATCACAGTGCCGCTGATCTCATGTCCCAACGTGAGCGGAGGCTTGGTAACTGTGGGCACGCCGTCGTAGAAGTAGCCGAGGTCGGTGTGGCATACGCCGCAGCCAGCGATTTCAACAAGAACCTCATTTGGCTGCAAAGCTGGAACTGGAATCTCCGCTCTTTCAATCAGTCCTTCAGTTGCTTGTCCTGTTTTTGGGTCTTTGCTCCACGGTCTCCTCATCTGCCAAGTCTGTATCTTCTCGGGAATCTTGCTCACGCTCCGTCGCCTCTGTTTTCTGGAATCTTCGCTATTTCTGCTGTTCTTTGGGTTTAGGCATGACTTCGTCGTACATGGCGTCTTCCGCGAGTTTGCCTCTTGCAATCAACTGCCTGAACTTGATGAAGTCAATTGTATCTTTGCCCGTCAATTTCCTTGTGTTGAATGCACTGAAACCCAAGAAGGCTTCATAATTCATATTCGCCGCAAGCCAGTGACGGTTGTAATCTTTGGCTGTGTCCCAGAAGAACTTCTTCTTAGCGCGCACACTGTCAATTGCCTTTATCACACAACCGGGGAACAAGTTGGCGAACAACCAGACAACTTTGTTAACTTCTTTGTCAAGTAGTTCGAGGCTGATTTTGTTCTGTTCTCTCGCTGCCTTGATGTAAGCTTGGGCCTTGTCATATTCCTCCCCGGTCTTGACTTCGCCGTAAACGACTTCACCGTTTTCGATGTATTGATCTGTGACAACGGACGGGTTACGAACCCACTTGCCCTCATCATTGATTACTGGAACAGCCCTATTGATCAAGCCCAGCCGCTTCATTTTGTAGGCGCTCCACAACTCGCAGGAAACACAGTTCCACAAAGCGTCTTCCATGCTAAGCATCCAAGGTAGGAAATCCGAGGAGCCACCGTCTGGAGACGACCCGTGCCTCGGACCAGCTTGTCCAAAAACTGCGAGATCAGAAGCAATAGAAATGTCACATGCCATGCCGATTTCCTGCCCCCCTGCGACCCGCATGCCGTTGACTCGGTTGATGACGGGTTTCTTGCACATGAGTATGGAGTCTACCATGTGGTTGAAGAGCTCCATGTATTCGCCGTATTCGTTGGGTCTTTGGCTGTAGTATTCGGCGTATTCCTTCGTGTTTCCGCCTGTGCAGAACGCGTTGGCTCCTTCACCTGTGAACACAACAGCGACCACGCTTCGGTCAAGTGAGGCGTTTTCGAAGCCGGCTATGACGCCTTTCACCATCTCAGTTGTATATGAGTTGTACTGCTGAGGATTGTTCAATATGATCCAAGCAACGAACAAATCTTCAATCGGCTTACCTTCTGGATCTGTCAAAGGTCTTTTCTCATACATTATGCTAGGAGCTTGTTTGCTCCAATGCGTGTCACCGTGCAACGCATGGTTCTTAAGTTCATGATCTCTCGGCAACCAACTTAATGCCATATTTCATCTATCCTTTTCATGATACGACGTTACTCTAGAAATTTAGGCTTATAGCATTTGATGTTTTATATGAGTTTCTCCCATTCCCTCAGACCAAGAGGCACTCTAGTTTTTCCTAGATAAATCTTATAAATTTCAAGCTCGGCATGAGTAGACAATATCAGGTGGACCTCCAATGAACAAGCATACAATCTATGCATTGATTGCAGGTGTAGTCCTCTTCATCATCGGAGCAGTTTTGCTCAGCAACCAAGAAGGACCACGGCTAATCATCTTCCTCATAACCCCTCTAATTGTCGGCATCGTAGCAGCAGGGGTCAAAAGAGGCTTACTCCTCGGCATCTTGTTTGAGGTCGTCTACGCCCTGTATACGAATTACCACCCAAGCATTCTAGAGGATATTAACCGAATACTGACCCTTGTGGTCTTTTTTGTGCCAATCGGCGTTGCCATTGGAGCAGCTTTAGGGGCTGTAGGCGGGTTCATAGGCAAACGAGTATTCAAGAAATAGGCGGAGTTTTCGAAGCGTTAATCTGTGCCCAAGCCTATTTTCTTACTCCAATTGGCGCACAGAGCAAAGAACATGTCATTGAAGAGCAGCGTCATTCAGACCCTTCGGCGAATTGCGGGCGACTCAAACGTTTTAACAGACCCTGAAGATCTGTATGCGTATTCTTTTGAACAGTTTTTTAGACAGAAGCAGTATCCACGAATTGACGCTGTCGTCAAAGTCAGCTCTAGCCTGCAAGCCAACGAAATTCGCGAGCTGGCTCAGGTTGAAGGCTTTCTGGTCTTCAAAAGAACTGAAGGAAAAAGTGGATTCGATCAAACTCCGTCAAAAGCCGTGGTTCTGATCGACGATGCTGACCCGCCTCAACTTGAAGGTCTTCTGAACCTAAACGAAAAACAGCCTCAAACCGCGGACTTGGAACAGGAAATCAAGAGGGCTGGACACGGTTCATTTCGCAACTATGCTCTCGCGCTGAACTCATTCTTCTCGGATCTTCCTTCGCAGAAATGCCTCGCATGCAAAGTGTGCAGCGGCTACTGCCCAGTAAGCCCATCCTTCAACAATGTCGAAACATGGTCGTCTAAAGGCAGAGCCATCATTGCTCGTGCATTGTCGAGCGGCGAGTTGTCACCTTCCCCTAAGGCAATCGACATCCTGTACTCTTGCAGCCTCTGCGGACTATGCTTTGCGCCCTGCTTCGAAAGCACGCAAGTCAGAAAAGCCATATTGGACACGCGTCGCCGTATTGCTCAGAAAAAAGGGGTGCCTGACCTGTTTGCAGCTACAGCCAAGAACATATTTGAGGTTGGAGACCCAAGCGGCATGCCGCCCAGCAAACGCGTTACGTGGACACAGCAACTTCCGCAAAAAGGCGTCTTTCCGCAGAAGGCTTCCGTTCTCTACTGGGCTGGCTGCGTGGCTTCAACTCGCACTCCAAACACAGCAAAGGCGTTGGGCAACATTCTAAACAAGGCACACGTCGAGTTCACGTATCTAGGCGAGAGAGAAGGATGCTGCGGCTACGTCCTATTCGCATCAGGACTGTGGAACGAGGCAAAGAAAAACGCCTCAACACTTGTTGAAAGGCTAAGCCAAACAAAGGCAGAGACTCTGATCACAACTTGTGCCGGCTGCTACTACACGTTTACCAAAATGTACCCAGAAATACTTGGCATAAGCCTGCCCTTCAAAGTCCAGCATGCCACACAATACGTCGAGAATCTCATCAAAGAAAAAGACCTCGTCCCACGCGATTTGAACTGGAAAATCACATATCACGATCCCTGCTCGCTGGGACGACACAGCAACGTCTACAACTCACCACGCAACGTTCTAAACGCTGTGCCCAAGCTAGACTTTGTAGAAATGTCGCTGAACCGAACCCGCTCACGATGCTGCGGAGCCGGGGGCGGACTATGGTCTTTCAACAACACAGTTGCCAACAACTGCGCCACAGA
This sequence comes from Candidatus Bathyarchaeia archaeon, assembly GCA_035283685.1. Taxonomy (NCBI): domain Archaea; kingdom Thermoproteati; phylum Candidatus Bathyarchaeota; class Bathyarchaeia (SeqCode); species Bathyarchaeia archaeon. The sequence continues at coordinate 214,213 of DATETJ010000004.1, read as the reverse complement.
AAGACTCGTCAAAGACGCGGTTCCCCTAGGCGTATCAGCTCTCACGACTGCCTGCCCCACATGCCACATCAACCTGCGCAACGCAGCAACCAGAAAAACGCCGGGAATCAAAGTCTATGACGTAGTGGAAATAGCCGATCTGTCCACTTCTTAAGGCGCAACCAACATTTTCTTCATGAGTTCTGAAAATCTCTGAGCCGCTGCACGCTGCTTCATCATGTTAGCCGTAGACGCCTTAACATACTGCAACGCTTTTGGGTCGCAGAACTTGGCGCACACAGGCTCACCGCTGCACAAATCGCATTTCAAAATTCTTCCCTTCTTGAAGTCGATCTGGGCGCCTGCAAATGGACAATAGAGAGCGCAGAGGCGACAGCCAACGCAGGCATCTGGGTCGATTATGACAGCTCCAGTTTTTTCATCTCGACTTATTGCTCGCACAGGACACACGGTTTGGCATATAGGCGATTCGCATTGCACGCAGACAACAGGAATATACAGACCAGCGGTTTCCCACTTGGCAACATGAATTCGCGCCAACGCAGGATTAACCACTTTTTCATGATGCAACGAGCAGGCTGTTTCGCAGAGGCGGCACCCAGTGCATTTCTCTGGGTCAATGAACAAGATCTTGTCCACAGTCATCTCTCCTTTCTTCAAATCTTGTGCGACGGCTCTTTGTCCAACCCTAGTTGCTCCAAAGCCTCTTTCGTGGGCACGCCGTTTCGATCCCAGTTATGCAACGCGTAATACTCGTCAAGCATCTTCTCAAACCGCTCTTTGTCGATCGTCTTGCCTTTAGCGGTTGGAAAACCGAGGGGCGTCGGCTCTTTGAAGTAACGTTCTGAAATCGAGTCGTCTTTCCGAGTGAAGCCTTCCCGCAGGTTGAACAAGCGTTCAAGCGTGTAGATTCTTTCGCCGATTTGCATCAACTGGGCCTTTGAAAACTCCATGCCAGTGGCAAGCTGAATGAGCTTTGAGTATTCATTCCAGTTTGGTGCGTGAACCGCGCAGAAAACCGTTTGGAACTTGCACACGCCAATCGCGTCGGTTACTGCATAGAGACGTTCTTGCCACCAAATCATCCGCGGCTTGCCATCATACGAAGTGGAATCAGAAGCAACAGGTCCTCCATACACTTCCTCAAGCAACTCTTCAGGCAAACCATACAAGTCGATGGCGGGACGGCTACGCAAGTGATCTGAACCACGCGTAGACGTGGCTATGCCTAAAGCGAAACTCGGCGTCGGACGTTCATCCGAATGCAAGTTGCTCATACCCTTGACTTGAATGGCGTAGTATTCAGAGCCTTTTCCGATTCTGGCTATGGCTGGTTTAAAGCCGTCTGCAAGAACGTTGCCAAAGCCTTCTCGGGTGGAAATTTTCCGTATCAACTCGTAAACGACGTTTTCGTCGCCCCACTCCAGCTTCAATCCATCAATCTGTGCTTCCGTGAGTATGCCTTTCTCATACAATTCCATAGCCCAAGCGATGAGTCCACCCGTTTCCAATGTGTCAATGCCATACTTGTTAACGAGATGGTTAGCTTTCAGAATCGTGTCCATTTTCTTGCAGTTCACCATGGTTCCAAACGCGCCAAGCGACGTGTACTCTGGTCCTTCGCCAAAAATCGTCTCACCAGAACTATCTTTCAAAGTGTAGCGGTGCCTGCAATGCACAACGCAACTGTAACAGCCTGAAGTACCAAACGAGTAGCGATCTATGTTCTCAGGTTCCAGATCTTGCCCTTCTTCGAACCTGTTCAGCTGAAAATTCTTCGTTCTAATTAAACCCGTGGTGTTGGTGTTGCTGTAAATTATCATAGTGCCCCATTTCGACTGCGCCTTAGCCCAACGCGTGCCAATTATCATGTCGTTCATTTCTTTGCAGTAGTCAAGCAGCTCATCTGGATGCGCGTATTCTATGCTCGTCGTGCCTCTCACAGCTATGCCCTTGAGGTTTTTCGAACCCATAACAGCGCCCATACCCGTTCTGCCAGCCGAGTTCTTCATGCCTGTGCGCACATTGGCAAATCTGACAAGGTTTTCTCCAGCTACGCCTATCACAATGCTCTTGATCTCATCGTCATCCTTGTCTTTCCTTATAGTCGTCTGAGCATCAAACGTGTCTTGTCCCCACAAATGCGAAGCATCCTCAACCGTGATTTCGCCATCGTTGACCCACAGGTAAACTGGCTTGTCCGCTTTTCCAGAAATGATTAAATGATCAAAACCTGCCAACCTGAGTTCAGGCGCGAAAAAGCCACCCACATTCGAGTCTCCAACCGCGCCGGTTAACGGCGATTTAGCCGCGATGTCGCCTCGTCCAGAGCCGAGACATGGAATGCCACATAACAATCCGGTACCAATCATCAACACGTTCTCTGGACTGAGCGGGTCAGTTTCAGGCTGCAAGTGATTGTACAGAAGATACATATCGATGCCGCGACCGCCCAAATACAAGGTGCGCATCTCTCGTGGAATCGGCTTCTGCACAATCTTGCCATTTGACAAGTTGACGTACGCGATTTTTCTGTTCCAGACCAATCCGATCTGATCCTCTCTCTTCAATCCTCTTAGGCTAATCCTCTAACCTTAGCCTGTCCAGGCGCAGGCCACGAAATCCTGAATTTTGTGTTGCAGTGCGGGCATGTGGCTGTTTCAGCGTTGAGTTGCACTTGAAATCGTTTCAAACAGTTTAGGCATCTTACTTCGCTCACAGCTATGTCTAGCCTCCACCAATTGGCACCGTGATCATGACCACGTCTCCATCTTTAAGCTGCACATCAGGTTTTCTCATGCTTTGACCGTTAAGCATAACCAGAGTGTCGGTCTCAATCATTCCAGTTTTCGAGTTCAAAATCTGTTTGAAGTCCTTGCCATATCTGCGTGCGAGTTCGTCCAGTAACACCTTAAGAGTTAAACCCGAACCCAACTCGTGAAAAAACTCGCCTTTGCCCGCTGTTTCCTTGAACATGGCGTGAAGCAGAATTCGCACTTGGGCAGTCATAAGCCTTCACGAGTCTGAAACAATACAGTTGTGAACGTCTGATTTAATTATTGTGGAGAAAAAATATTTTCAAGCCACAATTTATATAACTTATATACGCGTTTATTCTTTAGCGAGGAAAAAAGCGTGGAAGTCAGAAAACTGCAGAAAATAAAAGGCGGCAGCTTCACGCTGTCCCTGCCCAAACCATGGGTTGAGAAACGGAAGCTGAAGAGCGGCGAGCAAATCGCAGTGTCTGAAGAGGACGACGGCTCATTAAGAATATTCCCAATAGGCGTTGGACTTGAGAAGCCCTTAGAAGTCACATTGCCCCTAGAAGACTTTCCGAACCTGCGCGCACTCGAATACTGCATAGCCACTTATTACATTCAAGGTAGCGGACGCATCAATATCGTCTCCAAGAAGATCATGTCTGCCGAGCAGAAAAAAAGGCTGAAGCAACTTCGAACACAGTTGCCCGGCGTGGAGGTAGCTGAGGAAGAAGCTGACCACTTGAGTTTTCAGGTGTTAATCGACCCGGCTACGTTTTCGATGGAGTCGCTTATCGAGAAGACATCAGCTTTCTCCTCGAAGTTGCAGGAAGACGCGATTAACTCGCTCGTCAGTTGGAACTTAGCCTTAGCCAAAGAGGCGCAGGAACGAGGCGGTGAGGCTCAACGGCACTATCGCGTGATGATTAGGCAGGTAGCTTCGGCGAGTTTAAGCCGCAACGTTGCCGACAAAGTTGGAGTCAAGAACTGTCAAGAAAACATCACTTTTGCGTTGGTGGCTCGGGATTTAAGCCGCCTAGTCTATCACTCATCACAGATTGCTGGACATGTTCTCAAATTGGGGGCTAAACGAAAGGTTGGGTCAGACCTTCTGAAAGCTTTTGCGCAGTTGTCAGATGTTGCCTTTGAAATGCAGATGAATGCTGCCTCAGCCTTTATGAAGAAAGATGTGAAGTTAGCAGTTGCAGTATTGACTAGGATGAGCGAGATTAGGGACAAAGAGGAATCTTTGTTGAAGAGCATCATGGAAAAAGTGAAAGACATGGACACAGCGGTCACGTTGAGTATAATTGCCCGCGACCTACGTAGAATTGCAGGCTACGCTGTGGCTGTAGCTGACGATGCAATGAACCGTGTCTTAACACCCTCGATCAGTTAGGGCTGTAGCTGCAGTTGCGGGTAGTTCAGTAAAGTGTAGAACAGCGCCCACATTACCAGCCATGAGAGAAAGTACCCGCCAACTCCGGTTGTGAAAATTTTCGAAGGCTTTTCAACTTTCGCCAGAAACATAGCCTTGTAAACGTAGTACGTGACTATGTAAAGAAGCAACGCGATGGATATGCCGTTCAAAAAAGTGAATTCCATTGTCATGCTTCCCAGCAGCGTGGACAGTAAAGCAGCGACGATGCCCAGCAGAAGCCGGGTCCAATATATGACAGTTAATGGGTTCATTTTGGTTTCCAGGTTCAGTCTGCTCTGCGCCTAGACTTAGAGTTTGGCCTTCACATTTAAGGTTGCCTCTATCCCATGTTTCTGTATCTTCAATTCATAGGTGTTAAATATTCTGTAACGTGAATCTGCAAAATAAGTGAGATCAGTTATGATAAGCGAAGATGAAGCCTTCTGGGCAGGAATAGCCGTTGCAACCATGATGTTGGGCGGCGGATTTTCAATGCTGTTTCTCCGAGCCTTAACAGGAGAAGGCGCTGTTGTTCTCGCATTGGGCTTGATGACCATGGCTTTAACAATGCAACTGCGAGCTAAACCGAAACGGTACATCGAACCTTGGAATCCATTCGAATCTCGCGCCACAAATCCAACTCCCCTAGTCGAGTCACCCGCAGAAACTGAACAAAAACAAGCTGACACCCCCACTCAACCCGAGCCAACACAACCTCAAGAAAAGACAGCACCTCCCTCTGAACAGCCGCAGGCTGAACCAGCTCCACCGCAACCGGCAGAGCCAGTTCAAGAACCACCAGCGCAGCCAGAAACTCCTGTTGAAGAGAACATAGAGCCTCCAACGCCTGAAAAACCCCAAGAAGAACCAATAGTCGTATTCTAACCGTTTTCGGGAAAGAAGAACGCGCTAAGCGCTCTCCCGCTTCTTCTACATCACGTTCAGCCAGTGAACGATTTTTTCAGTGATTATGATACCAACTTGCACTTCCATGGCAACGACCTGTTCTGGCTGTTCTAGTGTTATGTTCAACTTGATTTGGCAATATTCCCCATGCTGAAACAACTATTAATATCGTCGGATGGGACATTGTCGAATGACAGCTGGCAAGACAGCGGAGGCAAACTTACGAGCAAAAATAGGCATGAACTCGACAATGTCGTCAAAATTCTTAAAGCGGCAAGCAAAGGCGCCAAGAAAAACGAGCTACATCATCGTTCTGGTATGAAGCCCGCGGTGTTCGGAAAATATGTTGCCGCACTCATTGAACTCGATCTGCTGGAAATGAAACCCGACCTGTCCTACTACAAGACTACTGATAAAGGATTGGAGTTACTTCACGTGTATCATAAACTGAGATGGCTTTTGTGGGGCGGCACCTTCGACTTCATGCTCGTAGGACTCTTAGGTCGCCTGAAAATGGACAGAACGGAACGCGTAAGATACAACGCCTATATTAGCTGACGAACTGACCGCGAGTAAGGACAATAGGGCAAACATCTAGTCTTCTTTGAGTATCAAGATGCCCAGCACGTCTTTTCTTCCAAACACGTGTCCCAGATGAGTCTGTAGGTAGTTGAGGACTTCATCAAGAAGGTCAAACTGCTCAACGGTTTCATCCCTGTCCACGTGTCGTATGATCAGCTTATACTGTAACGGTCTCACCTCTGTCAGGTTTCAGCAATTAAGACTAGATTCCAGCATATAAGCTCTCAGCACAGCTTTTCTATCTCGCAAAGAACAGCAGTATGAAAAATAGAATAGCGATGATCGCTATGACCACTGCCACAACTGCTAGTATGTCGTATTTGCCCACTGGGGCTTTTCCCTCAATAATTCTTCCATTTGCTCCCTCAGCTATGATGGGGTAGGGTTTGCCTTTGTATCTATATTGAACAAACCATAATGGAACTGTGAGCAGATGGGCTTCTCCGATCTGGACATTCGTGTTGATGGACAATAATTCGTCAACCTCAGAGCGAGCCCGCCTAGCGTGCATATTTCTGATGCCCGCTTCAGCCTCTCTCTTGGCCAGCTCCTCGTCCACATCACCGTTGATCAGTCTTGCACCTGGAGAAACATTCTTTATCTCAAAGGGCATTTTGCCAGCAACTTGAAGCTCAACTTTGTCAACTGGAAAGACCATTCCTTTAACTGCCAAAACCTTCCAGTCCTCAACATCTGAGAAGTCGCCTGACTTGTCCACCCAGTGCACTCTTCTCACTGTCTCAGAAACCTGAGTTCCCCTTGGTCCAGACCGCGTTCTGGTTTCTGAGGTTTCGATTCTCCTCTTCCCTCTATACACAGTATCAGCGCGAACGTTGACCAGCCAGAAAGGCACAAACTTCAATGTCGTCTCAGTCATTTCGGATTTCTCAGCTAGGTCTCCAGCTTTGAAAAAGCCTTTTCGCATCCAATCTAGAACCAAGTCGCGCATCTGATTCTGAGAATAATTGTTTATCAGCATGAAGTGCTTGCCAGGCGCGATTTCTCTGAATTCTCCTTCCTTAATCCACGAAAACGCGTAGCCACAATACTTGCACGTGAAAAGCGTCTCGCCTACCACGTAGTCAATTGGCGCGTTGCAGTGTGGGCAGTTCAGCAGCTGTGGGTCTTTAGACATGCTCTCTCCAGTTATCCCTCAAACCATGCACAATTGTAATGCGCCGAGATAAAGAAATTTTCGAAAGGAACAATCTAGCCATCAAAGCGAAGTTTCAGCATAACAATGCTCAGCGGCATATGACCTTCCTGTGCCTTTCAGACGCATGTGGGGCAGACTCTGCTGAAGTCGGCAACTTCGCCCTCGCTTTCAATAGGTCTCAAAACTTGCACTTCTCGGCTGCCGTGGCGATAGACCGTTATTCCTTTGCATCCTAGTTTCCAAGCCAGCGTGTAGGCTTTTTCAACGTCATTCGGCGTTGCCCAATTCGGAAAATTAATGGTTTTCGACACGGCGTTGTCAGTGTGTTTTTGGAAAGCTGCTTGCATGCGCACGTGCATTTCGGCACTAATGTCATGAGCGGTCACAAACAAGCGACGCCATTTCTCAGGGATTTCTTTCAAATCTTGGATCGAGGTGCGTCTCGAGATTTCTTTAACGAGTTCCTCGCTGTAGAAGCCTTCCTTTAGCGCAACGCTTTCGAACAACGGGTTGACTTCGACTAGGCTGCGTCCAAGCGTTTCAGCAACCTCGCGCACGTAAGCGATGGCGAAAAGCGGCTCGATGCCTTGTGAACAACCGCCAATGATGCTAATTGTGCCTGTCGGCGCGACGGTGGTTACTGTAGCGTTGCGACGGGTCTTCCAGTTCTTCTCCCATATGCTGCCGTGAAAATTTGGAAAACTACCTTTCTCTTCCCCCAGCTCAGCGCTTATCTTGTGTGCTTCGTCGTTGATGAACTTCATGAGTTCTTCGCCGGCTTTCAAGCCTTCTTCTGTGTCATATTTGATGCCTCTTTTGATGAGCATGTCTGCAAAGCCCATTACGCCTAGACCAATTTTCCTGTTGCCCTTCGTGATTTTTTCAATTTCAGGCAAGACATACCAGTTGGCATCGACTACGTTGTCCAAGAACCTCACTGCGACTTTCGCAGTCTCAAGGAGGTTGCTCCAATCCATTTTGCCTTCAGCGGTAACGAACTTACTGACATCGATGCTTCCCAAATTGCAGGATTCGTAAGGTAAGAGAGGCTGTTCTCCGCATGGGTTTGTTGCCTCAATTTGCCCAACATGCGGAGTCGGATTGTGCTTGTTCACGGTGTCCAAGAAAACAACGCCGGGCTCACCGTTTTTCCAAGCCATCATAATGATTAGGTTCCATATGGCTCGGGCTTTCAGCTTCTTTATGACTTCGCCATTTCGGGGGTTGATTAACTCAAAGTCCGCGTCTTTCTCAACTGCTTCCATAAACTTGTCGGTCGCGCCCACGGAGATGTTGAAGTTGCGCAAAACGCCTTCTCTCTCCTTAGCCACTATGAAATCCATGATGTCCGGATGGTCGACGCGTAATATGCCCATGTTGGCGCCGCGTCGCTTTCCACCTTTCTTCATCTCTTCTGTTGCCGTGTCGTAAACCGTGGCAAATGAAATCGGTCCAGAAGCTGTGCCCGCGGTGCTTCTTACAATGTCGCCTTTTGGCCGTAATCGTGAAAAGGAGAAGCCTGTTCCACCGCTGGTCTTGTGTATGATGGCAGCAGCTTTCAACGAGGAGAATATTCCTTCGATTGAATCTTCAACTGGCAGTACAAAGCAGGCGCTCAACTGCGGAAACCGCGTGCCAGCGTTGATTAAAGTCGGCGTGTTCGGGACAAATAGCTGTTCTGTCATTATGCGGTAAAACTCGTCTTCCCAACCGGCGATTTCCTTGTCGGTCTTGCCGTATTGTTTCTCTACCGCTGCAAGTGCCTTGGCTATGCGTCTAAACATTTGAGCTGTCGATTCAGCTATGCGTCCTTTTTCATCCTTGCGCAGATAACGTCTTTCTAAGACTAGGATGGCGTTAAGCGGCAGCTTCAACTCATCTGTTACACCAAGCAACAGCTTCATTCTTCTTATCTCAGCGCGTTTCTGACGGTACAAAATATACGTCTTTGCAATGCTGGCTTGACCGCTCTCCATCAGAGTCTTCTCAACCAAATCCTGAACTTGCTCTACGCTTGGAACTTCATCTGGCTTAAGCTGCTTTTCGAGTTTCTCAACAACCCGATCAGCGAGCTTAACAGCAACGGTTCTGTCTTTGCTTCCGACAGCCTGTGCAGCCTTCCAAATGGCTTCCACAATTTTGTCAGAGTCAAAGTCAACTTTTCTGCCGTCTCTCTTCATAATTTTCTTGACAGCGCTCATGCTAGAGGTTTTCCTCCAAAATGTACGTCCGTCACAAAACTAAAAAGACCTTGTCATAAAGAGCTTTCGATGTGCTTAGCCTATTGTTAAGCTACGTACCAGTGTTTTCGTTTTCCACAGGCCGTAACACTTGCATTTCTCTGCTGCCGTGGCGGTAGACGGTTATTCCCTTACAGCCTGATTTGTATGCGAGCCAATACGCTTTCTCGATGTCATTTGGCGTTGCGGAGTTTGGAAAGTTGATTGTCTTCGATACTGCATTGTCTGTGTGTTTTTGAAACGCTGCTTGCATTCTAACGTGCCATTCTGCGCTGATGTCGTGAGCCGTTACGAAAACCTTGCGTATGTTTTCTGGAACTTCATCAACGTCCTGAATTGAAGTTTTCCTAGAAATCTTCCTCATCAATTCCTCGCTGTAGAATCCTTCGCGCAAGGCTATATCCTCGAACAAAGGATTAATTTCAACTAGGCTTTTTCCGAGGCTGTCCGCCACATCACGTATGTAGGCGATAGCAAAAAAGGGTTCAATGCCTTGTGAGCAGCCTGAGATAATGCTAATTGTGCCTGTTGGCGCAACCGTGGTGACTGTGGCGTTGCGCATAGCCTTCGATTTCTTCTCCCAAACGCTGCCTTGAAAGTTTGGGAAACTTCCTTTTTCAACGGCCAACTCAGCGCTCATCTTGTGTCCTTCGTCATTGATGAAACGCATGAGCTCCTCGCCGGCTTTCAAGCCTTCTTCTGTGTCGTATTTGGTGCCTCTTCTAATGAGCATGTCAGCAAAACCCATGACGCCTAGTCCGATCTTCCGATTGCCTTTGGTGATTTCTTTGATTTCAGGTTGCACGTACACGTTGGCATCTATGACGTTGTCTAGGAATCTAACCGCCTTTCTGATGGTCTCTCGGAGCTGATCCCAACTCATTTTGCCTTCTTCAGTGACGAATTTGCTGACGTCAATGCTGCCTAGATTGCATGATTCGAATGGTAGTAGCGGTTGCTCGCCGCACGGATTTGTCGATTCGATTTCGCCCACATTAGGCGTGGGATTGTACCTATTGATTGTGTCAATGAAGATCACTCCTGGTTCGCCGTTTTTCCAAGCCATCATGACAATTAGGTTCCAGATGACTCTCGCCTTCAACTTTTTCGCAACTGTGCCGTTGCGCGGGTTGACTAATTCGAAGTCCTCGTCTTTCTCCACGGCATGCATGAACTTGTCTGTTAAAGCCACGGATATGTTGAAGTTGCGAAGTACGCCTTCCTTCTCTTTGGCTACAACAAAATCCATGATGTCGGGATGATCCACGCGTAGGATGCCCATGTTGGCACCGCGTCGACGCCCGCCCTGCTTAACCACATCAGTTGCAGTATCATAAACTGTGGCGAACGATATTGGCCCTGAGGCAACGCCGCCAGTGGTCTTCACCATGTCGCCTTTTGGTCTCAATCTTGAAAACGCAAAACCTGTGCCGCCGCCAGTCTTGTGAATAAGCGCGGTTGCCTTGAGCGTGTTGAAAATGCTGTCAATGGAATCTTCTACAGGGAGAACAAAACAGGCGCTCAACTGCCTGAACTGCGTGCCTGTATTCATAAGCGTGGGCGAATTGGGAATGAACTCGAAACTTGTCATCATGCCATGGAACTCGTTTTCCAAAGCCGCGGTTTCAGAATCACTCTTACCATACTGCTTTTCAACTTCTGCTATACCTTTGGACACTCGACGAAACATCTGTCCTGTGGATTCGACGACTTTCCCGTTTTCATCCTTCTGCAAGTAGCGCCTTTCAAGCACTAGGATGGAGTTCAGGGGCAGCTTCAATTCGTCGACAACACCAAGCATTGTCTTGGCGTGACGAATCTCAGCTCGCTTCTGCCGGTACAAAATGTAAGCTTTCGCAGTACGAGCATGCCCATTCTCGATAAGGGTTATCTCAACCAAATCCTGAACCTGCTCAACCGTCGGAAACTCACCTGGCTTGAGCTGTTTTTCCAAGCGCTCTACAACCTGTGCAGCCAATGTGTCGGCTAGGGATCGATCGTTGCCTCCGACAGCCTTAGCTGCTTTCCAGACAGCCTCAGCTATCTTGGCTTGGTCAAAATCAGCGATTCTGCCGTCGCGTTTCTGAATTTTCTTGATAAGATTCAAATTAACCCTTCCGCCAGATGTCAACCACTCCTTTGTTATTAAGAGTTTTCGACAAGCCATAGTCTAAGCAAGTTTTAAGTATGCTCAACATAATTCTGATACTCCCACTGCAGGTGCAAAGGCATGACAGAAATGTATCCATGGTGGAATGAGAAACAAAGAAAGCTGGCTGAGGAAGTCAAGACGTTTGCAGATCAGAATCTTTCTAAAGGCGAAGAAATAGTGTGGACCAAAGAATTTCCCGCTGGTCTCTTAAAGGAAGTTGCCGTCAAAGGCTGGTTTGGCGCACCTATCCCAGCCGCCTATGGAGGCACAGAAACAGGTACAACAGGGTGCTGCATAATCGCTGAGGAGCTATCCCGCATTTGCGCCGCTTTGACAGCTGCTTATTCTGTCACAATGTTTGGCGGCACAGAGCAGATTCTGCACTTTGGCAGTGAGGAACAGAAGCAACGCTGGCTGCCTCAGATTGCCAAGGGCAAGCTAGGCGCCATCTGCATCACCGAACCGTCCATAGGTTCTGACGCAGGAGGAATTGAAACCACTGCCGTGCGTGAAGGCGACGTTTACGTTATGAATGGGAAGAAACGGTTCATAAGTAGCGCGGGCACGGCGGACATCTACTGCGTTTACGCAAAAACAAGCGAGCGCCCTGAAGACCGGGCGAAATATGCTCACTTAAGCGCCTTCATGGTTGAGAAAGGAGCGAAAGGCTTCACCGTGGAGAAAATCAATGAACTCGGCGGTTGGGTCGGCTTGCCGAATGGCTGCCTAGACTTTGATGAGGTGACGGTTCCTATTGCCAATCGATTAGGCGCAGAAGGGGAGGGCTGGAAGGTTGTTGTTGACGGATTGAACTTCGAGCGCAATCTGTTCGCAGCTGGGATGCTTGGCCCTATGCGGGAAGCCATCAAATACGCGGTTGGGCATGCTCAGAGACGCATCCAATTTGGTGAACCGACCATCGAGTTTGAAGTGAATCAGTTCAAGATTGCCGATATTTTGGCTCAGTTGAAGACTGCACGTCTCCTCACATACTATGCAGCTTATCTCATGGACATGAAGGTAGATGTCGCCGCCGAAGCTAGCTTAGCCAAGCTGTACGCTTCAGAAGCATATGAACGATTGATGACAGAGGCTCAGCAAGTGATGGGCGGTGACGGTTGGACTCAGTTCTATCCTCTTGAGACTTTCAGGAGAGACGCCAAAGTGAATCAGCTTGGCGCGGGGACAAGTGAGGTGATGCGTATGGTTCTTTATCGGCAAGGAATTCGAGCCATGGCAGAAGACCTGAAGATGCCACATCGTCACATACATCCCAAACTCGGTGTGCCAATCTCAACAACGAAACCAGCAGTCATGAAAGAAGCGAACGAGACCACACTGCTAGAGGTGTTGGCAGAAGACTACAGAGTTAACCCTGGACTCTACATGAGCAGAGCAGACATGAAAGAGCATTTCGCAGGCATTAACGACGATCAGCTCAACCAACTCCTAGTGGCGCTCGAAGCTAAGGCGTTGGTCAAACTGTACAAGGACAGAAAAGGCAACATCGCGTTGGCAAAAGCAACGTTCAAAGGTCTAAAGCAAGCCAAACCGTTAACATACTACCAATGGTATCCCGATTGGGTGGACAAAAGCCTACTCTTTTGATTTCTTTAAGATCTACGTATCTCTTACCATGATTGCCCCCAGTGGGCACTTGTGATTTCTATATCTAATGTGTCCACTGTTCCGTCGTTGTTGATGTCTGCATCCGAGTTCCAGTTGGGGCTGTTTTCGTCGGAGCCGTAGGCTCTGCTTGCGGTGAATAGATCGTGAACGTTGACTGCTCGGTCGTTGTTGATGTCACCTGAAATCGTTACGAGCAGCTGGTTTCTCGTGTAGATGTTGTCGTCTGTATCAATTTCTCCGGAAACGATCATGGCTTCAGCACGGATTTCATAGAGGCCTGTCATGTTTGGTGTCCATGTGAAAGTCAACGTAGTGCTTGTTCCATTTGCCAAGGTTGCGGTTTGTGCTCCAATTAAGGAATCGGATGTCAACTTGGAGTACAGGCTGACTGTTATGTTTTCCATGTAGTCGCCATGGTTTTCAACATTTACGCTTACAGAAACCTGCTGCCCTATGTACGCCCTAGTAGGCGAAGTTAAAAGGCTAGTGACAGCAACATCGTGAGCTGTTATATGTACAGTTTTGTAGAAGATTTCGTAGTTGCCAGTTCTATCTGAGACCCAAACAACCCAGAGTTCTGTCTTTCCTTGAGCTGTGCTTGCCATGAAGTCATCTGTTTCATTAGTTGTGAGTTGAGTGTCGCTTGACCAAGTGACGCCGTCGTAGATGCTGTAGAGTAGGTCATCTTGTGGGTCGCCCCTATAGGATATTCTGTCCGAGTCCCAAGCAACCCAGATCGTGCCATCCCTTGCCTGTGCAATCGAGGGGAACAAATCGAAGTCTGGGTCTCTCGTCAGCCGTGCCTCGCCTGACCATGACGCGCCATTGTCGGAAGAAGTCTTGTAGTAAATCTCAAAGTTGCCTTGCCTGTTGGACGACCAGACAACCCACGTTATGCCATTCTGGACTTGAGTCACACATGGTGCCCTGTCATCGTCCGAATCTTGGGTTAGTTGTTGGTCACCGGTCCATGTAAGTCCGTTGTCAACTGAGGTTTTGTAGAACAAATCATCATTTCCACTTCTTGTGGACATCCACACCACCCAGATGTGTCCGTCATTTGTCTGAGCTGTCGAAGAAAGTATATCTTTGCCCAAATCGGTTGTAAGTTGAGTTTCAGCGGACCACGAGACGCCATTGTCTGACGATGTCTTGTAAAAGAGGTCGAAGTTCCCTGTTCGGTTTGAAGCCCAAACAACCCAGATAGCTCCAATTCTTGTTTGCATGATTGCTGGATGCACATCATTGCTTGGATCAAAAGTGAGTCTCGTGTCGGGCGACCAAGATGCTCCATCGTTGGATGTGGTTTTGTAGAAGAGGTCGGCAAGCCCTGTTCGATAAGAATGCCAAGCAACCCATGTTTTTCCGTCTTTTATGTAGGCAACTGAGGGTCGCCAGTCGCTGTTTGAATCAGTGGTCAATCTTGTTTCGTTAGACCATGATGCTGATGATGAGAAGGGCGTGATTATCAGAGTAGTTATTATGATAGCTGCCGCAGCAAGTTTGTTGTGCATCTTTGAATAAACGCCAATTCGCTTTAAAGAAGATTGTTTCATCGTCTGCACAAGATTGCAGTAAGAATGGTGTTTCTAGGGTACTACCATGATGCTGAAAGCCTTTGTTTTTGTCCCCTGTGTATCTACGACGTCGTCTCCATTGTGGTCATACCAGACTTGAGTTTCAACATGGTATCTTTGTTCTGCTTCGTAACCTGCCCAGTCCACTCCCATCACCATGCCTAGCGTATAATCTCCGTGTTCGAAAGCCACTAGAACCTCATCTGCTATAATACCGAACTCGTCGAATATAGTGAACTTAACTTGAACCTTCACGGGTCGAGTTCCAAGATTCTCAACTTGAGCGTAAAGGGTTACGAATCCGTCGCCGTTCGGTGGAGCATCGTTGGAGATGTCGTAGCGGCGTTTTTCTGGCCATGCGCCTCTGCCACTTAAGTCGGCATAGCCTGGATATTTGATCAAGAGTGTCTCGACGTTACCAGGTAGAAAGCCTTCTTTTCTTGCAACGACATCAAGCATGTAGCCACCGTGAAGTGTTGACACATCGATCAAAGCAGTATAATTTCCGTCTCCGAGACTCACGAATGGATAGTAGAATGTGTGCGTGCCATTTGACAATCTTCCAGTGACAGTTGCATCTGTAACAGCTGTATCATTCTCGTCCGTCACTTTGTGCGTCAACCTGTGTTCCGTGTCTGGGCTGAAGAAGAAGTATGGTCCAGGAGACTGAGGATATATAAGGGGGTCAACAATGTTCAGTTCGTTAGCAGCCATTGGGCTTCCAAGATATATGTTGCCGCTGTCAGAGTCATCAGGCATCAAGAACCCAGCAGAATGAACAACGCTTATTGGGCCTGGATTGGATTCCTCCATCATGACGTCTGTTCCTTTAGCTTCGAGTGAACCTTTTGCAACAAACTCGATACGACATGGTTTTATCATGGCTTCTGTAGAAATCAACATTAGCTGGAACCAAGGCTGGGGACCAAAGTATAATCCCCAAGGACCACTATAGGTAGTGATGTTTGTGGCATAGTCTATTCCCAACAAATGGTTTCCAGCCATATCATACAGGTGAATATCAATTCTATCAGTGGATAACGCATGCGTTGGAGGATCAGGGAACCACCATGGTAAATCGAGAATTTCAAGTTTCTCCAAAACTTCTTTTACAATACCCACAAATCTCATCCAAGGAAGCTTCTTCGCCACTGCTTTGACAAGTTTAAATATTTTTTTGAACCACTTCTTTTCTTTTAAGATGTCTTTGATTTCGTCAATGATTTCGTCGACGAGTTTTCCCAAGAGAACATCAGCAAGACTGCCTACGTTTGCTCCGCCCATTATAAAGTCCCAAATCTCCTCAAGCAGGTCCAAGATGCCTTTTTCATCGTTCTTATCTCCGTTACCATCACTATTCTCCGGCTGTGTACCCACCATTGCCACTCCTTCCAGCCCACCATGAGAACCTCCTGAAAAGAATTCTGGAGTCAACGTGTTCACGTGGTCGCGAAGCAATGTCGCAGGAAGGCTACTACCATTCAGCAGGTACATGCTTAACCGCAGTTCAGGGTAAACCGCAAGGTTGGGCAAATCTCGTTTGTACTGGAGGACGGGCATAATTCGGAATTTGCCATCAGAAGAAGTCAAAGACGTAAGAAAAGGAGTTACCTCTGGTATCAATGAACTGTTTACAAGATTGATCCGGCTCAGCCAATTTAGAAATTCTGGTATCAGATTTAGCCTGTAGAGGAGGTTGTCTAGCTCTATAACTCCTACCTGCGTTACTTCATAGAGCTCTGACCCGTTCACTCCTAAACGGCTAACAGCCATATTGAAATCACCTATGCCAGATGGTTCAACCCACAAAACTTTAACTTCCCAAACTCCACCCGCTGTTTCATGAGCTATTGAAAGTTCGTCTATGGCGTACCGTGTATAGAATTCTGGCACATCCAGATAGTTGGGGATTCCATCGCTATCGTCGTCGCTCCAAGGATCACCCTGAGCGTTAACTGGGGTGATGAAGACCCCTGGAAGAATCGCTGATGAGACAAGCAACACGATAAACACATTAACTGACAATCTAAATTTGTGTCTGTTCGAGTCTCCTGTGACAATGATGTTTTCCATTATTTCCAATCTGCTCTTCCTCTCACTATAGAATATTATGTTTTACATTATAAGAATGATAACAAGTTAAGGCTTTGTGGTATTAAATTCCAGAAGACAGTTCCATTGAACTGACCATTGCCTGCATCTGCATTTGACAATCTGCACCAGCACTGAGTAGTTCCAACTGGGATGGGAGAAGGGAATTTTCTTAAGATAGCGCAATCTAGTCTATGAGACGAATGAGTGTTGGGTAACTGAACCATGCAGTCCGAGGTTGTCATTGAAGCAAAGCTTCTGACCAAAAAGTTCGGCGACCTGATGGCAGTGGACAGCATAAACTTTCACGTGTTCAGAGGCGAATGCTTCGGCTTCTTAGGACCGAATGGCGCTGGAAAAACCACTACCATCAAGATGGCTAACTGCGTACTGCCCTTGACAGCTGGCAACCTAACCGTTGCGGGCATGGACGTTACTAGGCAAGCGAGGGAGATCAAGAGCATGATCGGAGTTGCCCCTCAGGAAGACAATCTTGATCCCGACTTTACAGTGTTCCACAACCTCATTGTCTACGCGCGCTACTTCGATCTTCCTAAAGCTGTTGCCCAGAAACGGGCAGATGAACTGCTGAAATTTGTGCAGTTGGAAGAGAAACGCAACGTGCGGATCGATCAACTGTCAGCTGGAATGAAACGTCGGCTTATTCTGGCCAGAGCTTTGATAAACGAGCCGCAAATCCTGATACTGGATGAACCAACCACAGGTCTCGACCCTCAGGCACGCCATCTCATCTGGGACAAAACCCGTAGTCTGCAGAAGCAAGGCGTTACAATAGTGTTGACGACACACTACATGGAGGAAGCTGCACAACTCTGCGACCGCTTGTTAATCATGGATAATGGAAAAATAATCGAGGAAGGCATGCCAGCGGATCTAATTAGAAAGCATGCAGGCGAAGAGGTTCTGGAAGTAGCCTACGACCAAGAAGTTATGGAATTCCTCAAAAAGACTTTCCCAGATGCTCGGCTTGATGTGGTCGCTGACAGAATTCAGGTTTTCACCAATCAGCCCAAAGGCGTATTCGCTCAGATTCTGCGCAAATTCGATTTCAAAGCAGCAATGATTAGAGACGCCAACCTTGAAGACGTTTTTCTAAAACTCACAGGGAGACGATTGAAGGAATGAAAGCCAGCAGAATTGCTTCATATTTCAAAATTCCCGAACTGAGTTATCGAGTATGGCATGTGTGGAGAAGAGACCAAGACGTCTTCATGAAAACCTACAAAGTGAACTTCATCCCACCGCTCATTGAACCTTTACTATATCTTCTAGGTTTAGGTTTAGGACTGGGCAGCTTTGTTCAACTACCTGAAGGCTTACGCTACGACGTTTTCATAGCTCCAGCGCTCGTAGCTGTGTCGATGATGTACGCCTCGTTTTTCGAATGCACCTACGCTTCATTTGTAAGGATGTATTACCAGAAGACTTTCGACGCCATAATAGCCACGCCTGTAAGCCTCGAAGAAGTCATAGCAGGTGAGCTGTTGTGGGGCGCCACAAAAAGCCTCATCAACTCAGCCATAGTGCTTGTTGTGATCTCTCTCTTTGGACTTGTCAAGAGTCCATTCTTTTTGGCAATTCTGCCTCTCGCTTTTCTTGTGGGCTTGCTTTTTTCGGCGATAGCCATGTGTTTCACCGCAATAACGCCAAACATAGATTCTTTCAATTACCCGGCATTCCTGTTCATAACTCCCATGTTTATTCTAAGCGGCACGTTCTTTCCTATCACCGCGCTTCCAATGCAGGTGCAGACCTTAGCCAGCATTCTGTTTCCATTAACTCATGCTGTGACGCTTACAAGAGCGCTAACAGCAGGCGCACTAAACCCATCTTTACTGCTCAATCTTGCTTGGTTTCTGGTTACAACGCCTTTCTTCTTTGTCCTGTCGATAAACATGATGAAGAAAAGACTAGTCAAATAGCGTCTGGACTTACCCTCTTTCTAAAGACTCCATAGCTAGAAGGCAGCCCTTGTCTTTCAGCACCTGCCCCCAGTACATTCTCACCACTTTGAATTCCTCTTGGAACTTCATCTCTCTGAGAGCCTCAACGATTCCTAGTCTGCTCTCCGAAACGCCTACGCGGATTTCCAGTCCAGAAAATGTGCCTAGCACAGCCCTAAGCAGGTTAATGGCTACTTCTGGTTTCCGTGGGCTAGACACGCACGGTCCAATTTCTTGTCTGTACGAGTCTGCCATTATGAAGCCAAGCAGTTTATTGCTGTCCCGGGCAACATAGCACAAGTCCTTGGAATCTCTGAATATTCGCTTCAACAATGGTTCACGATTCCATCCCATGCAACGCTCATCAAAGCGGGCGACATCTTCAAGGTCACGTTCAGCCATCCTCACTATCCGTTCGGTGTACTGATCCATTTTGAACCCCTGTCCCACGAGACGGATGAAGTTGGAGTTGGCTTTGAAGCCCAATTTCTCATAGAACTGCACAGTGTCCACATAAGCATACAGACCAATCGTGGTTGCAGATTCCCCCACCAGATAGTCAATTGCATGTTTCACCAGTAGGGCGCCGACTCCTTTCGAACGATTGCTAGGGGTAACTATCACGTTTCCAATCCAGCCAACTCTGCCAAAATGCATCGTGGTTATTAACCCCACTCTCCGGGTTTCATCTAGAGCCACACAACAACCTCTGGGTTCCAGATTCATCATGAATTCGAAGTCTTTTCTTGTCAAGTCCCAGTTCATTGTGTCCGTTAGTTTGATTGCGAAGGCAAAATCGTTAGGAGCCATTTTTCTTATTCGGATTTCCTGCATCTAACAGCCCAACCTGCTGGATTACTTAGGCATTGGTGTCACTTCTACTGCTTGAAAGAATAATCTTATAAAAAGGATTGCCACTCAATCAGTGAAATCTTAATGAGGTGTCCGCGTTTATCAACGTGAGAATAACCCGCGACGTAAACATCGTGCTTCACAAATTCATGGACTACTTCAAAGGATTTGAAAACGTTGAGGCAGTCCGCGAAATATTCGGCGACCAAACAGAAAAAATCCTAAGCGACCTTAAAGTGGAGTTTGTGTCTCGACGCGGTTACATGGGCGTAGACGAGCAAGACGGCCACCTCATAGTAAGCGCATATTACTTGAAAAGCGGAACTGATCGTGACATCTACTTGGACATAGTTCACGAGTTGGTCCACGTGAAACAATGCATGCAAGGCAAGAAGCTCTTCGATATGAGCTACGACTACGTGGACAGGCCGACAGAAATCGAAGCCTACAAGCACGCGGTCAAAGAAGCCCGAAGGCTCGGTATGACCGAGAAAGAAATCTACGCATACCTGCGAACTGAGTGGATGAACGAAAAAGACTTAGCCCGCTTGGCCAAATCAGTAGGTGTAAATCATGATCCTAGCGCAAATTCCCATCGGTGAAGGAAAAAACTTCGCCTACATTTTCGGAGACGAAGCAACCCGGGAAGCAGCGGTTGTTGACCCTGGATCCAACGTGGACAAAATTCTGAGACAAGCTAAACAACTCAAGGTTCACGTAAAATACATTTTCAACACGCATTCGCATGGAGACCACACTGCTGGCAACAGCCAAATGAAAGAAAAAACTGGCGCCAAGATAGTTGCGCACGTCAAATCACCACGCCCAAAGGACGTAGCTGTCAAGGATCAAGACGACCTTGAGGTTGGCAAGCTTAAAGTGAAAGTGATTCACACGCCCGGTCACACCGCTGATGGCATATGCCTTCTAGTTGACGGCAAACTCTTCACTGGAGACACGCTTTTCGTAGGCGAATGCGGCAGAACCGACTTGCCAAGTAGCAGCGCAAAAGACATGTACTACTCTCTCTTCGACAAAATACTCTCGCTCGATGACAATGTTGAGGTCTATCCTGGACACGATTATGGCAGCAGACCGATTTCAACCATCGGCGATGAGCGAAAAACTAATTATACGCTGGAAAAGCGCACGCTAACAGAGTTCATCGAATTCATGAAAGAACCTTGAACGCCACGATTGAACTGACCGCAATTCAATTATGAGCTCAGTCTCTCTTCCACGGACAAGGGCTCTATACATATTCCTGTGTGCAACAAGGTTTTCAAGTCTTGAACGCATCCTACACTGGCGTCTATGTTTCCAAGCTTCGGGTGACGCCACATTTTTTCAGGAACCAGATTGAATTGCATGGGTGCTTTGTTGCCTCGGCAACTGACCCCTTCAAAGACTTCTTTTCTTAGACGCGCTGAGCGGACAGAGACAATGCTCTTTACGAGTTCCACGCCGCCGAAAACGCCTATGCCATGCCAGATTGAGGCATCTTCAGGCGACAAAACTGCATACAAGGCGAATTGGGGTGACGAAGGCGTCTGATGGTATTCATAATTCTCGATCTTGTGCGCCTCAACTGAAAAACTGTCTTCTGCTTTGGCGACGCTCACGTCAGTTTCATGTACATCTAGTTCGTTGGCGTAGAGTGGTGTTGTTTTGTACTGAATCTTGACTTGTTCGAACTTTTCCTGTTTAAAGACGAGGCTTCCTTGAGCCGCCCGTTTGGACCCGAATCCCTTAGGCGAGTGTGGCACCGTTAGTAGTAGCGTCTTTCTTTTGCTAATGTTTCTGCCCATCAGTTCGTATATGGTTCTGATCGTGTCGTAGTCTCGGTGGCTATCTGAAATCAAGCTGTGCATAGGGTCTTTGGGCTTTTCTTTTTTCAACACTCCTAGCGGCATTCTGATAGCTGGGATGCACAGGTTTATTCCAAGAACCTCTGAGGCGTTCTGAAGTATCTCGTACTTCACTGCGTCGACAAAATCTAGATACTCTGCTGAACCTTTGAGATGCCGCTCTATCAAGTCGACTTCGTCTTTTGAAATCAGTGAACCCTCATACTTTGTCAGGAAGCTGCTATCGACCTTCAAGTCATGCGTAACCACTGAAGCTGCTGGAAATGCGCTTTGACCGCTCTCTACGATGGAGGCTCTTAACGGGTTTATCGAATACCGGTCAGGCTCGACATCATCAGTGTTGAGCAGGAACGGGATAACCAGACCTTTCGGCGGCTTCCTCAGCATTTCAGAAATCTCACTGAGGTCGCTTTGCCCAATATCTGCTGTCTTCTTTTCTACCATGTAGTTGCTGCAGGTCTCGAGCAGTCGAGCCGCAATGATACCCTGTAGTTCCTCAAGTGTCAGTTGTGGGTTCGCATATTCCGTTGACGCTCTGAGGAAGAAGTGTCCCTTGCCCAATTGAATCTGCCTTCTATTATTTTCTTCAACAATGAAGAAGGACGCCCTACCAGGTTCTTCACCTATGAAGTTGTCCAGCCCCTTGAGAAGAGCATCTACAGAGCTTTTGGAGTTCTTCAAGAAATCCTGAATCAGCGTGAGAATTAGGTCAGACATGGTTTCAAGGCTCTTCGGTGGATCTGTCTTGTTGCAGAACTGTGCCTAAAATGCTTTTCGCGGCTCTTTTTAAAGCTTTATTGGATTATAGGTTCCTCGCCCTGATAGACAGTATGCTATAAGCCGTCATCCATTAGCCAGCCTTGTTTGGGCAAGATTAATTAAATCGGCAAAACTGCAATTATGGTTCCAGCGGGATGATCATGAGCGACGTTGCAGTTGTTGGAGTGGGGCAGACCTCGTTCACGAAGGCCTGTGGCGTATCCATCAAGGAACTTTGTTTTGAAGCCTTCAAAGAAGCCATAATCGATGCTGGGAATCTTCAGGTTCAAGATATAGATGGCTCAATAATATGTTCAGCTCCCGAATACGACAAGCAGAGGTCGCCGGCAGGAGCCATCGCTGAGTATCTCGGCTTGAATCCTAAGCCCACCTTTTATGTTGAAGCGGTGTGCGCTTCAAGTACAACTGGCATTCGAGCCGCTTACGGTTTGATCAAATCTGGACTAAACGACATGGTCGCAGTGATCGGATTCCAAAAAATGTCAGAGTTGTCGTCAACTGAAGTTCAGGAACGCATGGGTCGAGGCGCTGATATCATGTGGGAATCTCCTTTCGGCTTGTCAATGCCGGCTGGATATGCCTTGTTCACACGAGCCAGAATGCAGAAATATGGCATGACTGAGGAGCAAATGGCAAAGGTGAAGGTCAAAAGCAGCAAATATTCGGCTCTCAACCCAAAAGCCATATTTCAACGTGAAGTCTCGCTTGAAGAATGCCTGACAGCGAGGGCTATAGCTGCGCCATTGAAGTTTTACGATTGCTGCTCCAACGCTGACGGAGCCTCATGTATCATTTTGGCTAACGGCGACAAGGCGAAGAAGATGACGGACACGCCGGTCAATATCATCGGGTTGGGCGCTGCAAGTGACAGTCTTTCGTTGGCTAACAAGGTAAGTTTAACTGGTTTGAACTGCGCTGTTGAGGCTGGGAAGCAGGCTTACAAAATGGCTGGTGTTGAGCCTAAAAGCATCGATGTGGCTGAAGTGCATGACTGTTTTACTACAGCTGAGATTATGGCTTATGAGAACTTGGGCTTCTGCAAACCCGGAGAAGGCGGCAGACTAGTTGAAGAGGCTCAAACCTACATTGATGGCGATATGCCAGTCAACATTGATGGTGGACTGCTTGGCAAAGGTCATCCGATCGGCGCTACCGGAGGTTCACAGGTGCGCACAATTGTGATGGAGCTTAGAGGCGACGCTGGAAAACTGCAGGTTAAAGGCGCGGAAACAGGTCTCGTCCATAATATTGGTGGTGTAGGTCTTTACGGAAATGTAATTATATTCAGCAGGTGACAGCAGTGGGTTTCGAAAAATTTGGAAAAGTCAACTACACAGCCGAGACCAAGGTGAAGGAATTCGTAAATCATCTTGAAAAAGGAAAAATCGAAGCAACTCAGTGCAGAGTTTGCAAGAAAGTGTATTTTCCACCCCGAATGGACTGCAGCAACTGCCTTTCCATAGACCAGATGAGCTGGAAGGAGATAAGCAACGAGTGGACTTTGCTGACTTATTCTAAAGCGTATTTTGCTCCCACAGGCTTTGAAGACGACACTCCTTACATCCTAGCCATTGCAGAGTCTAAGGAAGGATTGAAAATATTAGCTAGGCTCAGCAAAGACATGAGCGATGATAAAGTTAGGCCCGGAATTAGGCTTCAACTTGCTCCTGTCAAACTGCCGCATGACAAAATTGCCTATGAGTTTAAGGCTGCAGTCTAGCGAAGAGGCGCAAAGCATGGTTTCAAAAGACGAAATAATGTTTGGAGTTGAAGGTCCCAACTATCCGTGGAGCACAATACTTGATGTAGCTGTGTCGGCTGAAAAAGTAGGTTTTGACTCATACTGGACACCTGACCACATAGTCGCGACGGGAGTTCGAAGATGGGACGCGCTTGAAGCGTGGAGCACACTCACAGCTCTCGCTGTCAATACTAAGAGGATAAAGTTGGCGACTGGAGTAAGCGACACGTACCGTTATCATCCTGCAGTGTTAGCCCAAAAAGTGGCCACGTTGGACGTTATTTCTGGCGGCAGGGCAATTCTGGGCATAGGCATAGGAGAAGCCATGAACCTTGTGCCCTACTGCATACCCTACGACAAGCCTATAGCTCGAACGGAGGAGGCGCTTGAAATCATAAGGAAACTTTGGAGTGAAGACTTCTTTGACTACAATGGAAACTACTACAAACTGCAGAAAGCCTTCATTCAGCCCAAGCCTTCAGTGCCCGTGTCTGAGACCAAGTTTAGACCCACAGTGCCCATTTTCGTAGCTGCCAGTTCGCCTCGGACAATGGAGATGGCGGCAAGATACGGTGACGGATGGCTTCCAGCCAATCTACCTGCGAGCGAATACGCGGAAGATCTGGCGAAAATTAAGTCTATGGCTAAGCAGTTTGGGCGTAATCCCGAAGCCATAGAACCCGCCCACTTCACATACGTTGCTATAGGAAAGGATAAGGAAACTACGAGAAAAGCTGTTCTTCCACAGGCGAAGATGCTCTTGCTTTCTAGGCCGAAAATCATTGAGAAGCTGGGTTTCAAACCGCCAACCTACGATTATGAGATGACTTTCAAGCTGGTTTTCCCTGAGCATGCCAAAGCTTGGATGGAAACCGCGCAGAAGTTGCCAGACGAGGTTGTGGACAAGTCGCCTTACATCATCGGCACGCCAGATGACACTATAGAGAAAATCGACGAATATGTAAAGGCTGGCTGTCGGCACTTCGTGATAAACTTCCAGGTTTCTGCAAGCGAGTTGAAAGAAACTTCGAGACTCTTTGCTGAGAAGGTTATACCGCACTTTAAACACAAGCACTGAAGTTCTGCTGCATCTTCTAGATTTGGGCAAGAGTGCTCGTGAGAAACCCGATGAAGATCAGCAGTAAACCTGCGGCTATCATTGAAATCGCCCATCGTTGCTGCGACGCGCGTCTTTCACTCAACTGGCGCTGTTGCCCTTGCGCAGTGGCTGGGTCGAGATCTGTCTTCTTAGCAGCTTTGCTCTCAGCTCTGCCCCCGCTGAAGCCGAAGAACATGAAGGCGCCTGCTGCACCGATGAAGCAACCCTCTAACAGCATGAAAAGTATTAGAGACTCCATGAACGCTTCATATTGAAATCCTCCTCGAAAATAGAAGAGGAGGCCCAAGCCCACAGCGTCAACTACGATTAGGGCAAGTATGAACAATGCTATGCGGGAAAGGGTTGGAAGCAAAGCTTTGAAACGTTCTTGGTTCACTTAGAGAAGCACGCTCATGAGTTTTCATGGGAAAGAGGACTAAAAAGTTTCTTACCTGAACACTCGCTTGATAGTGTTGGCAATATGGTTGATGTCGCCAGGCTTCAAGCCGGGATGAACGGGTAGCGAAAACACTTGCTGGGCTGCTTTCTCTGTTTCAGGCAGATTGTGTGCGTTGCTTTGGCGGTAATACGGCATCAGGTGGATAGGGGTATGATAATATACCGTGGCGCCCACGCCTTTCTTTCTCAAGGCTTCAACTATTCTGTCTCTGTCCTTCGCGCCACCTCTACGAATCCTGACTGTGTACAGATACCAGCTGCTTTGGCAACTTTTTGGCTCAACGGGCAGAACGAGTTGTTTAACATCTTCCAGCATTTCTGTAAGTGTTGCTGCATTCTTCTTCCTTTTCTCAAAGAATGATGGGAGCTTCCTGAGCTGCTCTATTCCAATTGCAGCTTCGATCTCGGGCATTCGATAGTTGTGTCCCAGCAGGGCAGCGCTGTACTCTTCTCTTTCGCCATGTGATCTTATGAGGCGCAGCTCTTCGGCGTACTCATCGTTGTTAGTTGTTATCATGCCACCTTCGCCGGTTGTCATGTTTTTGCTGGCGTAGAAGCTCCAACAAGCCGTATCGGCGAAGTGACCTGGAAGCTTGCCTTTGTAGGAGGCTCCATGAGCTTGAGCTGCATCCTCGACCACAGTGAGTTTGTGTTTGCCTGCGATTTCACTAATTCTGTCCATTTCTGCTGGGAGTCCGTACAGGTCCACCGGGACGATCGCCTTGGTTCTATTCGAAATTACTGGCTCGATTTTTGCTGGGTCAATGTTGTACGTGTCTGGTTTTATGTCAACGAAAACTGGTTTTGCTCCAACCAGTGCAACTGCCTCAGCTGTAGCTATGAACGTGAAGCTGGGCAAGATGACTTCGTCTCCGGATTTGACATTGGCAACCCACAATGACATGTGCAAGGCTGCGGTTCCGCTATTAACAGCTATAGCATGCTTTGCTTTCGCGAATCTGGCAAAGCTGTCCTCGAAATGCTTTGCCATAGGACCGCTGCCAAAACGACCTGTTAGGATTCGGCTTTTCATAACCTTTGTGACCGCCCTGATTTCTTCCTCACCGATCGAGGGCAGATTCACGGGGATCATCTTGCGCATCGCTATCACTAATGTCTGGCTTTTGGTTGAAGATTGTGTGTCTAATGCTTATTAGAAATTCGATTAAGGTTGAGGCAGTAGACGCGGTAACACTCGTGTTTCAGGAACGCCGTGGGTTGGTGAGTGAAGAAATAGTATTATAACAAACTGTGCTATTCTGAAGCATCTCGTCACATGGTTTGCGGTTAGCTTATGGCGTTTGAAATCAGATCTAGAGACTTGCTTGCTCGAATTGGAAGACTAGAAACTAAGAGTGGTGTTGTGGAGACTCCGGTTTTGCTGCCCGTTGTGAATCCTGCAATACAGCCGATTTCTCCGAAAGCCATGCGTGAGGAATTCGGTTGCACAGCGTTGATGACAAATGCCTACATCATCAAGAAGCGTTTCGAAGCAAAAGCTGCAGAAACGGGCGTTCACAGGTTTCTAAACTACGACGGCGTGATAATGACCGATTCAGGCGCCTACCAGACCCTCATGTACGGCGATGTTCAAACAACCAACAAAGAGATAATTCAGTTTCAAGAGAGCATCAACACAGACATCGCGGTCATTCTTGATGTACCCACTGGGTGGGGCGTTTCCCAGCAATATGCAAAGCGCACTGTCGAAGACACGCTGAAAAGAGCAGAAGAATTGGCCAAGGTTAAGACTCGTGACGATATTTTGTGGACTGGCCCAGTTCAGGGAGGCGCCTACCTTGACCTAGTTGCCCATTCAGCGAAGAAGATGAGCAAGCTGCCGTTCCAAGTTCACGCTTTGGGAAGTCCCACGCCGGTTATGGAGCAGTATCTCTTTGACACGCTCGTGGACATGATTTTGGTGGCTAAACGTAACCTTCCTCCAAACCGCCCGCTTCACCTTTTTGGTGCTGGGCATCCGTTTATGTTTGCTTTGGCTATCGCTTTGGGGTGCGACATGTTTGACTCTGCGGCATATGCGCTTTTCGCTCGACAAGACCGATACATGACTAACACTGGAACCCTGAGACTGAAGGAAATTGAGTATTTCCCATGCTCGTGCCCTATGTGCAGACGGGAAAATCCAGCTGAAGTCAAAGGTATGCCTAAACCAAAGCGCCAAAGATTTCTTGCTCAACACAACCTATACGTGAGTCTAGCCGAGATTAAGCGGACGAAACAGGCAATTGTAGAAGGTCGACTATGGGAA
Source organism: Candidatus Bathyarchaeia archaeon (assembly GCA_035283685.1). Taxonomy (NCBI): domain Archaea; kingdom Thermoproteati; phylum Candidatus Bathyarchaeota; class Bathyarchaeia (SeqCode); species Bathyarchaeia archaeon. The sequence goes on along the minus strand of DATETJ010000004.1, from coordinate 186,669 downwards.
CACTTGGAGATGCAGTCTCATGCACATCCTGCCCTTTTCACTGCATTAAAACGGCTCCGAAGATATTCAGATCTTTTTGAAGCTCAGTCTCCCGTTTCTAAAGCCAGCGGCTTGTTCTTCTACAGTGGAGTCGACTTGGCGCGGCCAGAGGTTGTGCGCCACGCAGAAAGGCTTAGGGAAAGGTACGTTGCCCCGCGCGATGCCAAAGTGCTGCTATTGTTGCCGCAAACTAGGATGAAACCTTTCCACAAGTCAAGAGAACACGCAAGAGTTATCAAGGAAATCGAGCGAAGACTTGGAGACAAGATGGGTTTGATTCACGTGTGTACTTATGCAGCGCCTTTTGGAGTTGTGCCAATAGAGATTGATGAAGTGTATCCATTGTCGCAGTATGAGGTGGCGCTTCCACTAGACGACGAAACAATCACCTACGTGAATGAACAAGTTAAGAGCTACATAAAGATGAGGCATTACCAAAAGGTTGTATTGCTCAGCAACCGTGAGACTTGGGGCACAAGAATAGCTGCGGCGGTCAAACGAGTGTGCAAAGAAAGAAAAGTCCCCGTAACAGTCTTAAGTCCAACTCGTCTTTGGAACAAGGTTGGAGTAAACAGTTTATCTGAAGCAGTGGAGAAGGCAGTAGGCGAACAAGCATGATTTGCGTTGATGTGCATTTACACACAAGGTTTTCTTTTGATGCTTCAATTACCCCCAAGTACGTGGCAGATTCCCTCAATGCAAATCCAGTTGTCAAAGGCGTGGCTATAACCGATCACAACACTTTGGAAGGCTACCTTCACGTGCGCAGGTTTGCAGCCGCCTATCCAGATGTTGTGATTGTTCCCGGGGTAGAGGTGGGCACCACGCTAGGTGACGTGATCGTCCTTGGCGTGACAGAGAAACCAGCCTACTGGGCAAGTCTCGAAAGCGTCATAGATTTCGCCAAAGCTAGAAACGGAGTCTTAATTGTGCCCCATCCGTTTCGTGGAGGCGGCATCAGAGATGCAGCTAAGAGAATCCCCAGTGGACTCGGCGCCATCGAGGTTCTGAACCCTGACTCCACCGAAGAAGAAACTCGCATGGCTGATATGTTGGCGAAGGCAACGAATCTGCCCGGCGTAGGCGGAAGCGACGCTCACCATGTCAGCCAGATGTGGAAAGCTTACACAGAGATTGATGCAGATCCAAATGTGGACAGTATACTGAAGGCAATCAAGAACAATAAGGTAAAAGCAGTTTTAGCCAAGGGATGATTTAAATTCGGGTTCCTCATCTTATCTGTGAAAGAACAATAGCAATCGCAGATTTGCAGATGTTTATTGGATGGTGACCGCTGTTCATTGAAAGTGCAGTTTTTGGGCGCCACTCGTGAAGTTGGACGCTCTGCTGTGGCAGTGATGACGGAGAAGACCAAGCTTTTGCTAGATTACGGCGTCATGATGGATCATGAACCCGGCTTTCCCATGCACATGCCTCCGAAAGAAGTACACGGTGTTGTTATGACACATGGGCATCTTGATCATTCGGGTGCGGTTCCGATTTTTCACATTCAAGAGCAGAAGCCTGTTTTTGGCACGCGTTTGACCTTTGAGTTAGCGCAGATATTGATCGCGGATTTTATTCATCTTTCTGGTTATTACTTGCCTTTTGAGTACCTTGAGTTACGTTCCATGATGCGCAACACCGTGCCTCTGGGTTATCGAGAAAACCGCGCAATTGGAGACATGCAGTTGCAGCTTTTGGATGCTGGTCATCTGCCTGGAAGCGCTCAAGCTTTAGTTGAGGCAGATGGCAAACGCCTAGTCTACACAGGCGATTACAACACCATAAGCACTCAGCTGCTCAAAGCTGCAGATGAAAATTACGGCACCATCGACGCCTTTATTGTAGAAGCTACTTATGCTAACGAAGATCATCCAGAACGAGTTGCACTGGAAAAGGAGTTCGTGGAGAAGATTATTGATGTGGTTGAAAACGGTGGCACTGTGTTGGTTCCTGCCTTCAGTGTGGGGCGTTCGCAAGAAATTGCATGCGTGTTAGCGGCGTATCATTTCGAGTACCCTATAACAATCGATGGCATGACGCGGGAAACCAACCGCATACTCTCCAACTACACTATGTTTCTGCGTGACCCACGCCTTTTCATGGACGCTGTGCGTTCAGGCGACAATGTGGAAGATTGGCGCGACAGACGCCAAGCGCTGAATAAGCCTGGAGTGATCATCTCTCCTGCAGGCATGTTGAAAGGTGGACCGGCTGCGTTTTACATCCAAAAACTCGGAAAAAAGCATCGCAACGCCGTGTTCTTGGTCAGTTATCAGATTCCGGGCACTCCTGGGCATGAACTGCTTGAGAAAGGACACTGCGTAATCGATGGCAGGATGCAGAAGATCAAGGCGCGTGTGGAGCGTTTTGACTTCTCGTCTCACGCTGGCGCCAGCGAGCTAAAGCAAACAATAAACAAACTGGAAGGTAACCCCAAAGTGTATGTGATGCATGGCGCTGAAGGCAATTGCGAACGCTTCGCCAAATGGGTCAAGGATGAGACAGGGTTTGAAGCCGTGGCGCCTCGTTCTGGAGACGCTTTCACGGTATAAACCAGATAGGGAAAACAAAGTTTTGAAAATAGCCATCATGCCCGTGGGACAAGTCGACATCGACGTTCTACGAGCCATTCAAGACGGGCTAAAAGCAGTTCTTCCAGAAACCGAATCTGCGGGCGTCGAGAAACCGATGCAATTGACGCGCCAAACATACAATGCCGCTAGAAAGCAGCATCATTCCACCCAAATTCTGTCAGAAATCAATCGGTACGCAGAGAAGGTTGAAGCTGACTACATTCTGGGCGTGACCAAAGTTGACTTGTATGTGCCCAACTACAACTTTGTTTTTGGAGAAGCAGGATGCCCAGGGAGAGTTGCGCTAGTTTCGTTATGTCGGCTTAAGCCTGAATTCCATGGGGCGGCGCCGAATAAACAGTTGTTTCAGCAGCGAGCGTTGAAAGAGGCTGTTCACGAGATTGGACACGCGCTTGGTTTGGAACACTGCAAGAACCCGTTTTGCGTCATGTTTTTCTCGCTTTCAATTGAGGACACCGATAAAAAGGGCGTCGGATTCTGTGATGACTGCCACCTACTGGTTCACCGAGCCATGGAAAAATAACTGTCCAAGACGTCAGCTTTTCATCACAAGACACATAAGCGTTGAACGCCGTAACCAGAATTTTCTGCGAAGGCGAAATAGCATGTCACACGAACTTGGAAAGACAGTTCTAGAAGCGGCAGGCAGGAATGGCGCTTCATACGCAGACGTAAGGATTGGAGAGATTTTTGACGAGCATGTAACCGTGAAGAAAGGATTGCCTGATGAGGTCAGTCTAAGACAAGCCGGTGGAATGGGCGTCCGAGTTATTGTTGACGGCGCGTGGGGTTTTGCAGGTTCAATATTCCTAAACAAGAAAGAAGCTATGCAAACAACGAAAACAGCGGTCAGCATCGCCAAAGCCAGTGCAAAACTCAAGAAGAAAAATGTAAAACTGACATCGCAAAAAGCTTCAAAAGACAAGTACACTGCGCCTATGAGAAAAGACCCTTTCAAAATACCTTTAGAGGAGAAGATAGAGGTTCTCTTAGCCGCAGAACGCATCATAGCCACACAGTCTGACCTGATAAAATCTTCTTCCGCGTTTTTCCGGGCTTTTCGAGAGAACAAGCTCTTCATGAGCACCGAGGGCGCCGAGGTTAACCAACAGGTAACATGGTGTGGCGGAGGCTTAGAAGCCGTTGCTGTCAAAAATGGAGAAGTGCAGCGCAGATCGTTTCCCGCCTCATTCAGAGGTAACTTCAGCACCAGCGGCTACGAGTTCTTTGAATCATTGGTGCTGCCAGATCACGCAAAGCAAGTGGGCAGCGAGGTGGTGCAGTTACTCGATGCGGAAAAGTGCCCTTCAACCGACGCGGACTTGATTCTTACTGGAGACCAGCTTGCGCTTCAGGTTCACGAAAGCTGCGGACACCCAACCGAGCTTGATCGAGCACTTGGCATGGAAGCCGATTATGCAGGCACCAGTTTTCTTGTCCCGGACGAGTTGGGCAGACTGAAGTATGGTTCAGAAAGCGTGAATATAGTTGCTGATGCCACTGTGTCAGGCGGATTGGGAACTTTCGGTTACGATGATGAGGGAACACCTGCAACATGCGTTAACCTGATCAAAGACGGCTTATTTGTGGGATATCAGACCTCTCGAGAGACTGCTGCAGAGCTAGGACTGAAGCAGAGCAGTGGAGGTATGAGGGCGATGTCTACAACCGCGCTGCCTTTGATTCGCATGACCAACATCAACCTCTTACCCGGAAGCTGGAAAGCAGATGAAATCATAGAAGACACAAAAAATGGAGTGTTGATGATGGTTAACCGGTCGTGGAGCATTGACGACAGAAGACTCAACTTCCAGTTCGGCACAGAAATTGCTTGGGAAATCAAAAACGGAAGCAAAGGGAAACTTCTCAAAAACCCCACTTACACAGGCATGACGCCTATTTTCTGGGGCAGTTGCGACGCAGTCAGCAAGAACGACTGGAAAATGTGGGGCACACCGAACTGTGGCAAAGGAGTCCCGGGACAAGTAATATACGTGGGGCACGGATGCAGCACGGCTAGATTCCGAAAAACAAGGGTCGGTGTACTCCGTTGAGGAATGATGAAAAGATGGACACAAAAGAGCTTCTTGACCTATCCAAAAAGACGGTTAAAGTCGCCTTGAAGAAAGGAGCGGATCAAGCGCAGGCATCGTCTTTTCTTGCAGATAGAGCTCTGACACGATTTGCCAACTCGCAAATCCATCAAAACGTGGCTTCAAGAACCGGCGGCATAATCATCAAGGTCGTGACGAAAAAGAAGATTGGAACGCTGTCAGTTAACACGTTGAATGTAGAGCAGATTGAGGACGCGGTGGAAAAAGCCCTTACGATAGCGAAGGTTACGCCTCCGAACAAAGACTTCAAAAGCTTGCCCACGCCCCAAAAATGGTCTCCAATCAGAGGAGCACATGATCCAAAAACCGCCACCTGCACACCCAGCTTCAGAGCGGACAAAGTCAGGGATATAATACAAACCGCTCATTCAAAGTCTAAGCATGTGAAGGCTGTAGCTGGATCCTATAGCACTGGAGCATCGTCTTTCGCCATCGCTAACTCGCTTGGAGTCACAGCTTGGGCGCAAATGTCGCTTGCAAGCGTTAACGTAACAGTGATATCCGAAGTCGCTGGTTCTCAAGGCTTTGGCTCAGCTGAACAATACTCAAGGTTTGTGAAGGAGATCGACCACATTCAAGCTGCAGAAGAGGCAGCTGAAAAATCAGCGAAGAACGTGAACCACGAAAAACTCGCGCCTGGTGAATACGAAGTTGTTCTGAGTCCACGTGCGGCTGCCACATTCGTGACTTTCCTGAGCTTCATGGGTTTTTCAGCCACCACCTACCAAGACGGTCAATCCTTTGTGAAGTATCACTTGGGAGAACAGGTTTTCGACGACAAACTCTCTGTGAAAGATGATTCAAGGGACCCTTTGACCTTATATGCTACGCCTATTGATGGCGAAGGGGTTCCAAAAAAGCCCATGAAACTAATCGATAAGGGCGTGGTTTCTGAAAAGAGCATCTGCTACGACTCGTTCACAGCAGGAAAAGAGAAAGGCAAAAAGAGCACCGGGCATTCGCCTCCACCTATGGCCGGGTTATTTGGTCCGATGAGGCCAGTTCCCATCAACTTGATCGTGCGCTCCGGCGATGCTTCAATGGACGAGATGATTGAAGACACAAAGCATGGAATCTTTGTTACACGATTTCACTATACGAATCCAGTTGATCCTACAAAGGCGATCCTCACAGGCTTAACTAGAGACGGAACGTTCCTCATTGAAAACGGTCAACTAAGCAAGCCTATTATGAATCTTCGCTACACGGACAGCATGCTTTCAGCTTTGAAAGACGTTCCAATGATGGGCAAAGACCTGCAGCGAACTAGTGACAGCACGACTCCAAGCATGAAGCTGCGAAAGTTGAGGTTCACTGGAGCAACACAATACTAAACTGCCGAATCACTGAGCCTGACCTTTACAAATGTGCCAAGTCGTCGCTATTCCATATCGAAATACGTATTCCTTGACGCAACCTCATACCCGAGAATCCTCTTTCTAGTTCCCTCATGACTTCCGTGTGCGTGCTCTCTGGTATGCTCCATTGAAACGAGAAGACCCTTTTGTTCATGTGGCTGAGACTCTTTTCAACATCGACGTAGTAAGAAGCTACGTGAATGGACTTTGAAGGCGTAACTGAATCCATCAAGTCGCGTACTGGGTTTTCTCGTTTGGGCATTTTGTATCCGTGATTTTCCAGTAGATGTGTGTAGGCGTCTCGCATTGGATTGTCACGTTCATGAATTGTCGAAACAATGACCCCGGCAGTAACTCTGCGAATCTCCCTCAGAACGGCTTTCCATTCAGGAATAAGATGCAAAACGGCATTGCAGATTGCGGCATCGAATGAGTCGTCTTTGAAAGGAAGAGCACAAATGTCTCCCCGGAACAGGTCTTGGGTGCCTTTTTCTTTGGCAACGCTTAGCATCTTTTGAGAGATGTCGATGCCGACAACTTCGAATGCTCTGTTCTGCAAGGGCTTCGCGAATCTGCCCGTGCCCACGCCAGCGTCTAGGATGGTTCTGCACGCGCTCAGCTCTTTTGCCAGCATGTTTAGCAATTGCTTCATGACGTGTTCTGGCGGGCCTCTTGTCTTGTCGAATATTTGGGCAACGGGGTCAAATGATATTCTTCTCAACTGGGCAACTCGGTGAATTGACATATCTCATGTCGCTCTTATATTAACGCCTGAATCACGGCGGAATTGTTGATTCTGATTCTCATGAAGTTTCAATGCCAACTGGTGCTCTTTTGCCCCGAGGTTTAACGTCAACCGTTTCTTGTACATACACTAGCAGTATGGCGGTTGTTATGATTCCGAGAATTGAGTTGACGTAGAAAGGTATGCCATATCCGGGTACAGATAAGCCTCCAATGTTCCACGATGTGAACCTGTACAGGTCGTAAAGCAAAGTCGACACAATTGGACCCACAATGTCTCCCGCTGTAAAGAAAGTGTTGTACAATCCAAACAGTCTACCCCTAACCTCCTTGGGTACGAGGTCCGCCCTCAAACCCTGCATCGCCGGCATAAAAATGTTGAAGCCCAACGAGCGAATTGAAAGAAATAGCGTAGCCTGCCCAACATCGCCGGTAAAAGGAAGTACAAAACCGCAGAAGCGCGAGGAAAAACCCCCAATTGCTATCATAGGTTTTCTGCCAAGTTTGTCGGAAATCCGCCCTGCAATCCAACTTGCGAGCAGCCCTACAAGACCTGCAGCTGTCATGACGGAGCCTATCATAATGGGTTCAAGGCCGAACTTGTCTTGAAAGAAAAGCGCGATGAGGGGCAGTATGAAGCCTAGAGCAATGCCGTTTGCAAACGCGGTGACTAGAAGTATCTTGAATGCCCGTGAATACTGCACCTTGATCTTTGTCTCGGAAGGTGAAGACGGGGCGTCTGGACGCATGCGTGCATCGCTTAAACCTTGCTTCTGCGTGTCTGTGGTTTTCTCAGTGATTTTCCAAGCGACCAGAATCACAGCTACCACTGCGAATGCGGCGTCTACAAAGTATGGGATTCTGTAGCTGCTTATCTCGTCCAGAAATTGTGAGGCAATAAACTGTGTTGATCCACCAAAGGCTGGGCCTACATTTCTTCCGATTATGGCGCAAGATGACACGAACCCAAGAGCTTCTCCTCTTCGTTGAACTGGAACCTTGTCGATTAGTAATGCTTCAGCGGGCAATGTGGCAGCGGCTGTGACAGCTCCATTAAGCGTTCTGATTACTAGAAGCCAATGCCATGTTGGCACAAGTCCAGTGAGAGCGCCAAATATGACGTCTCCGAACAAGCCCCAGAGCATGATCCTTTTTCTTCCAATCTTGTCGGAGACGCTTCCGATTTTTGGGGAGAGCAGGGCGGAAGCTGCCATAAAGCTTGATGTGAATAATCCGATGGAAGCAACGGAAGCACCGAGAGATAGCGCATAATCTGGAAAATAGGAAAAGGGTATTGAGAAGGCAAGAGCCTCTATGAATGAAACTGCGCCTAATACCAGAACGTCGCCACTGTAGAGTCTTCTAAGCGCCATGCAGCCACTTTCAATATGCTATGCAGAAACTAAAACCTAGACACGCTGTAAATGTATAAAGCTTTGTCGTGGGTGGAAGATGCCTCAGACTTCGCGTATTTCGCATCTGAGTTTCTTTATGATTTCTTCAGCCTTAGGTGGGTCAACTTTGATGGTGTAGAAGGTCTTTGGTGTTCGTATCTTGAGTTTAACAGTTCGCTTTAGTCTTTTGATGGCGCAGTATTCAGCTCTTTCAGCGGCTGCAACAAATTTGTCGACTTCGAAGATTTCACGAGGCATGGTTCAGCCCTCTTCTGTGTTTTCCATGAATGTGCTGGGCAATGTATTATCTGTTGCGGTTGTAGGCGCGATGTCTGAAGAAGGCGTTGACATATTCCGTTGACTGAAATATCCATCATATACTAAAATCCACTCTAAAGGCTATTGGAGAGCCACACAGCGCGAGGGAACAGCGACCAAGATGGCAAAGTCGCTTGAATTCGTATTTCAGTTTCCACCAATCTATGGTGTGTTTGATACTGGATGCGGTGTAGTCTACGTTTTCGGCGAAATACACGATACCGACATCGAAGACGTGATAGTTCACGAGACTCTTCACTATGTTTTGCTTCGGGTTGTTGGAAAAAAGGCAAGCCTAAAGCTGGATAGAATCCACTCGCAAGTTGCGGCTAGTTAGAATCTTTGACGCGGCTTAGCTGAGACTTCTAGTCTGGTCGAGGCTTCTTGCCGTCTTTCTTCTGCGCCTTTAGCTGCTTTTCAGCGGGTTTCGCCTGTGGTTTAGACTGTGGTTTCGGTTTCTTGTAGACCAATGATTCCTTGATTGAAGTGGCTAGTTGCAAGGCAAATGCTCGTTCGACGAAGTAGTGCTCGGCGTGGTTGCTGGTTTTCAGTGTTAAGACGATTCCGTCAGGGTACTTGTAGCTTTCAGGCGCTGTTGGCGTCATGGTGGCGTAGGCTGAATCCCAACCATATAGATGTCTCAGTCTTTCAGTCTTGACATGCATTGAGTCTTTCACCTAAATTTAAGCTAGAAATATCGTTTGGGCAGCCATTTCAGCGTTATGAAACCAGAATCAGAATCGCAGATACCTGTCTTTCCTGAAACGAGAACCATGAGGAAAATGCACGCGAAGAAGAGAGAAATTAGCTGAACGTTGGTCGTAGCCTTAGAACTGAATTGTTCGCCCAATAGCGCCCGCAACAAATGCCAGCAAGCCAATAATGAACCACAAGAGAACTATGTTCTTTGTTCTGCGAGCGCTTTCCCTTGAACAATCCCTCAGAAGCAGAAAAGATGATGCGGCAAATCCGATGTCGGTAACCGCGACTAACGGAATAAACCACCAGGAGACCAGACCTAAAAACCAAGGAACCAAGCTCAGCGAGACAGCAAACAGATAAAAGAAGACTGCGACAATTGCTGCAGTTCTTTCGCCAAAACGCACTGCCAACGTTCTAATGTGGCGTGTTTCATCTCCTTTAACATCAACAATTCCCTTCGTGATCTCTCTGCCCGTGTTCGAGAGGAAAGCCATCAACGCAAAGAGGACAACGTTCAACTGAACCGCATCAGCCAAGACCACGCTGCCGTAGACGAAAGGGATAGCCACACAGATGCTAACTAGAAAATTGCCGGGCAAACCTCTGCGTTTGCCAACAGTTGTGTAGGTTACTACCACGATCCAAGCAATTATGGCTATGACTAGGCAGTAGGCGCTGGTCAGAATTGCGGCAACAAAGCCGACGGCTGTCAAGCCAAACGCGAAAGCTAACGCCTCTTTTGGTTGAACTGCGCCTCTTGGAATTGGCCGTTGAGGTTCATTTATGGCGTCGATTTCGCGGTCATAGTAATCGTTTATGCTCATGGAAGCCGCGGTTAACATGAAACCCGTTACAAACCCATACGCAAGCCTCAGCCAAGGAAATGTTGAAACGGGTTGATTTGCCAAGGCGGCGCCGACTATAACAGCGAAACCCATCATGAGACAGTTGACGGGACGCATTAAGCGCAGAAGACCGCCTAGCTTATTCATAATGGTTCATGCCTTGCCCATACTCAAGCCTCTATCAAAGCATTTAAGATTCACGATTAACCCGATGATAGACACGAAAAACCGCCCGAACATCGAGCCGAACCGTCATGTCTGAGAAATTGACAAGAGTCCAGTTCACAAACCTTGAAAAAATTCTGTATCCAGAGCTGAAAATCACAAAAGCGCAAGTAATTGAGTATTACATTCGAATGGCGCCTAAGATGCTGGGCTTTCTCGCTGATAGACCCGCGGTCTTGACACGGTTTCCAGACGGCATAGATAAAGAGGGTTTCTATGAGAAGGATGCCCCTATGGGAACGCCTGCTTGGGTTGAAACGTACGGGAAATACTCTGAGACATCAAAACGCCAGATCAACTACGTCGTGTGCAATAATTTAGACACGCTTATCTGGTTGGCAAACTTGGCAGCACTAGAAATCCACACCACTCTCACGAAGACCAATTCAATTGAGAACCCGGATCTGGTTCTATTCGATATTGACCCTGAACCACCTGCTGACCACGTTGAGTCTGTCAAAGTAGCGCTCTTGCTGAAGGAGAAGCTAGATGCCCTAGGACTTAGGTCATATGTCAAGACTTCTGGCAAAAAAGGGCTGCATGTAGTCATACCTGTTGTTGGCGGTTACACTTTTGAGCAGACAAGACAGTTTGTACATCAAATAGCCAAACAGTTGACCAAAGAGTCCGATATAGTCGTTTCAGAGTTCGCTAGGTCTAAAGATCCTGGAACAGTGTTCATTGATTACCGCCAGAACTCGCATGGAAGAACCATGATTTGCCCACATAGCCTGAGGGCTGTGCCGCAGGCAACGGTTTCAACTCCATTAAGTTGGGACAGCGTCAAGAAACGATTAAAGCCCGCGGAGTTCACGTTATTCACGGTAGTCAAAATGGAAGACGATCCTTGGAAAAGGTTGCTGGAAGATAGACAGAAGTTGGAAGTGGTTTGAAAGATGGCTAATGAGGTAAAGCCTCGCATACACGTTCCCAAACGTCCCATTTGGTCGGGTCGCATAACAATCGGCTTGGTCAACGTGCCAGTTAAGCTGACGACCATGATTTTTGACAAAAGCGTCACTTTCAGGTTCTTGCATAAGGCTGACAACTCGCCGTTGAAGTATGAGAAAGTGTGTATCAAAGAGGAGAAACCTGTTCTATGGCAAGACATTGCCAAAGGTTACGAAGTGAGCAAAGGGCAATTTATCGTGTTTAACAAAGACGAATTAAGGGCGGCGAGACCTGAATCTGATTCGAGAATCCGCATAGACAAGTTCGTGGACTACTTGTCCACCGATCCGATTTATTTTGAACGGTCTTTCGTACTGTTGCCTGATAAGAGCGACGATGCTTACAGTTTGCTCTTAACAGCGTTGCAGAGTTTGGGCAAAGCTGGAGTGGGCAGAATCACACTCAAAACAAAAGAATACCCTGTTTTGGTCCACCCGTATAGAGGCGCTTTAGTTGTGACAACTCTGCGTTACTCCTACGAAGTTGCGGATCCAAGTGAACTCGAAGACTTGAAAAAACTCAAAGAACCAAACAAGGCGGAGCTAGACCTAGCAGTGAAGATTGTCTCCGATCTTTCAGGCGAATTCAACATCGCGGACTACAAGGACACCTACAGGGAGAAGATTGAGGAACTTATCGAGAAGAAACTGAAAGGCGAAACCATTGTTGTTGAGAAACCCGTGAAAGAAGAGGCCGCCAAAGAACTGATGATAGCCTTGCAGGAAACGCTTAAACAGCTGAAGCAAAAATGAAACGGCTTTACAAGCCAATGCTGGCCCAGCCGAAAGAAGCAGCTTTTACCTCAAAAGACTGGATCTTCGAGATAAAATGGGATGGAATACGGGCGATCAGCTACATAGATGACGCGCTCAGCCTGCGAAGCCGCAACGGCAAAGAGCTGAAACACAACTTTCCCGAGCTAGATGAACTGAAAACTCTGGCCAGCAGCGTGGTTCTCGATGGCGAAATAGTCGTCATGAGTGAGGGAAAAGCTGACTTTCAAACGCTTCTGGAAAGAGCTAACACCAGCAACCCTCGTGACATTGAATATTTGGCGAGCAAGTTTCCAGCCACTTACATCGTTTTTGATATCTTGGAGAAAGATGGAAACCCGCTAACTAGCCTGCCCTTGATCGAACGAAAAAGGATGCTGAGGGAGCAAGTGAAGGAAGGCAGCCGCGTTGTATTTTCGTTTTTTGTCGAAGAAGAGGGCGAAGCCTACTACCAAGCTGCGCTGAAAAAGGGCATTGAAGGGATAATTGCCAAGAAGAAAGATAGCCTTTACGAATCTGGTGTGAGGAGCGATAAATGGCTTAAGATTAAGAGGGTTGCATCGTGCGATTGCGTCATATTCGGCTACACAAAGGGCGAGGGGGCCAGGGAAAGCACCTTCGGAGCGCTGATACTTGGGCTTTACGACAAAGACAAACCAGTTTATGTAGGCAAAGTGGGCACAGGCTTCTCAGACAACTTGATGGAGACTCTTCTTAAGGTATTCAAGCCTCTCGAGGTGCAGGAGAAAACGCTTGAAGCCGCGGATGTTCCTGAGCGGATAGCTTGGCTCAAACCTGAACTTGTGTGCGAAGTTGGCTATCAGAGTGTGACAAATGATGGAAAACTGCGCATGGCACGGTTTCGTGGGCTGAGAGCGGATAAGACGCCGTTTGAATGCAGGCTCGATCAGATCCAGCAGGGTGGGCTGCAGGAGTACCGTGCGAAAAGGGATTTTGCTGTGACCCCGGAACCCACGGGTGGAGCAAGGAGTGAAAGCAAGGTTTTTGTGGTGCACGAGCATCATGCCAGACGGCTTCACCACGACCTTCGATTAGAGAAGGATGGTGTTCTTAAGAGCTGGGCTGTGCCGAAAGGAGTCCCTGAATTCGCTGGCGACAAGAGGCTGGCTGTAGAAACCGAGGATCACCCTTTAGACTACGCGAACTTCGAAGGCGTAATTCCACCTGGCCAATATGGGGCTGGAACAGTCAAAGTCTGGGACAAAGGCGACTATGAGTTGAAGATCTGGGACGAAGACAAAATCGAGTTTTCATTGAACGGAGAAAGGCTTCGTGGACCATATGTCCTTGTTAGGTTTAAGAAAGCTGGCAGTAAACAATGGGTCTTGTTGAAGGCTAGAGAATGATGGGATTTGTGAGAAGCTAGGCTTAAGGCTCTCTTATCAGTGCTTGTCCTCTTTCAGTGAGAACGTATCCGCGGTATGCGTTGTGCTTGGTGAATTTGCGTGCGCGATGGAAAGAAGGATTGCTGGTGACACGAACGAAAGTTATAAGAACAAAGTCCGAGAGCTATTGGAGAAAGAGTGATCTAGCTTGGCGAACCTGAAGCCTTTGGACTATAAGATCCTATCAGAGCTGCTGAGAAACGCCAAGGTAAGCGACAGGCAACTAGCGAAGAAACTTGGAAAGTCTCAACCTACCATCACAAGGAGAAGATCTAAACTCGAAGGAACTTTGATTCAAGGATATACTATCATGCCCCGGTTGCATGAACTGGGCTTTGAAATCATCGCAATAACCTTCATTGCAGGGAAAAGAGAGCAACTCCCACGAGGAAAATATGAAGAAGCACAGGAGAAAGCAAAACAGTGGCATTCAAAGCACCCGAACGTGATCTTCGCCGCAGCAGGACAAGGATTGGGATGGATGGGAGTAGTAATTTCAATTCACTCAAACTACTCTGATTACGTGAAATACAAGGCGGAACATGAAGCCGAGTTCGGCGAGTATCTGGCTGATATTCAAAGCTTCCTTGTAGACTTGAATCCAAAAACTGTTCTGAAACCGTTATCCATGAAATACTTATCGGAAGTCAACCTCGTCTCAAAGCAATGAGACGCTCTTCGGGTCTTCTGTTTACAGTTCTTTCATATGTGCGTAGAAGGCAAATGCGCAGAGTATGTAGCTCACGTGAAAGAGTAGTTCCAGCGTATGTCCACTGTAATAGGAGTTGCTTTGTAAAGCATAACTGAAAAGCATGTCTCCAACAGCATTTAGGAAAAATGCGCCGCTAATAAAGGCCCAAGCCACGCCTATTCTTCCATTGACGAATACGAATAAACCAATCATGGAGAATGAAAGTAGTGAAAGGTCGAGGCCGAGATATACGAGACTGAGCACTGTGGGTATGTTTTTTTCATTTGTTGCGACGACAGAGGGCACTAGGAGGACATAGCATGCGAGTAACACGAGAGAGATAGCCACCGCAAATGCACTGTAACGGATTCTTGACAATGAGAAACCGAAGCTTCGGAGGTAAGAGTGCATGGCGGCGAAAATAGGTACGTATCCTGCCAGCCAGATTGCGTCGACAACTGAGGGGAAGGGTATCTCGTCGTTCAGCGAGAGCGTGTAAAAGGACAAACTTAGTCTGCAAACAAACCAGATCAGCAAGCCCGCGGCGAAGAAGAGCCAGATTTGGGAATACCTATCCCTCAGGTTTCTCCAGTATTTTTTCAGAGCGAAGCTGGCTGACCCCAACGCAGCGGCTGATGTAAGGAGAAAAAGGGCATTAGAGATTAAGTTCATCGAGGAAGAGTAACTTGCCTGAAGAAAGTAGACTAGGCTCAGGGATGCGCCTGCGAAAAGGCCTGCTAGATATGCCGTTTTCATGTCAAGACCTTTAGTTGCTGTTCCTTTGAATCAGAGAAAACTCTTAGGAATTTTGGATTCACATTTCAGATACATCTTTGGTGGGCACGTCAAGCAGATGTCCTACCATGCTAGGTTGTTGATTAGATTTCTTTGGTTTGATGGAAACACAAGCCTTATTAGATGTTTTTGTGGGATGTTTATGTGGGAGAAACATGTCGAAATCCAAGGTTGACCAACGGTACAGAATTGTGGTTGATAAGCAGATTAGAGAGAAGACACACGTTAAGGCTGGAGATGTTGTGGTTCTTGAGCCTTTGAACGATCACAGTTTTAGGGTTACCGTGATAAACTTCAGCGCCGAGAAGCTTGAAGACGATCCGGCTTGGAAGGCTATTCATTCGCCGATTAAGGCTGAAAAGTATATTCCACCCAAGAGACTGGAGAAAATTTTGGAGGATGAGGTTTGGCGGGAGTAGGCAAGGCAGAAGCGAAGCCCCTCGCCATACTTGACTCAAATGTGATAATTTACTCGATGATAACGGACTATCCGAACAGGTTGTATCACAGAAGGTGCCGCGTTCTGTTGGAGAAGGGGCTTAAGGGCGAACTGGATTACATTTTAGGTTTAAATCCGGTGGTTGTTGTTGAAGTCTTTTCAGCATTAAGAAGACTCCTGAATTGGAATGAAGCTGAGTTCAGAACAGGGTCACTTCTGCTTTCGAAGCGCATAGCATTCTTGTCAATCTCAAGAGAAGCTTGCCAAAATTCTATTCAATGGGCAAAGGAAAAGAAGGTTCCAGTGAACGATGCAATGATAGGCGCAAACATGGTAGAGCAAGCCGACCTAATCTACACCACTGACGAAGACCACTTCAAAAAACTTGAAGAATACGAAGTCAAAATCAATAATCCCATCAAGTTATAGCCCAAAATTATCAACTGAATAAAGAGCTTTGGTGGGCCGGGCCGGACTTGAACCGACGACCCTCTGCACGTCAAGCAGATGTCCTACCAAACTAGACGACCGGCCCACGTGTGTTTTGCTTTCGCTGTTATTGACTGTTATGAAGTGAAATAAGCTTTCTGATTTCTGTTTGTGATAGCTTTATTTTGAGGCTTAAGGCACATATCGGTGGTGGTGTCTTCTTGAATCTGCGCAATGAGCGGAGGAAGAAAACTGTGACGCGGACATTCCGAATCAGTGAGGATTGGGATACTGTGTTGCAGAAGGAGGCTGGGGAGCAGGGTGTAAGCGTTAACGTGTTGATGAACAAGATTCTGCGGCGTTATGCTCTTTTTGAGCGGTGGGCGGACAAGTACGAGGTGATTCATATCATGCCGCGTACGTTGGAGCGTATTCTGGAGGTAGCTTCTGACGAAGATTTGGCTAAGGCGGGGCGAACTGAAGGCGCAGTTAGACCTATGGATAGTTTGACTATGATGGGGCAGCGTGTAAGCCATGACTCTCTTGTTTCTCTAGTGAAAGAGTTTTATGGGGGAACTGATTTCGCGCGTTGGTTTGCGTGTGAGTATCATCCGGAGTTGAGTAGTGAGGTTTTTCATTTGAGGCATCGGTTGGGCAGCAAATGGAGCGTTTTCGTTCAGAACTATTTGACTGCCATGTTTGAGACTTTGTTGAAGACGCGGGTGGAGTCAACTGCGTTGGATGAAGCTGTCACGGTAACGTTGAAAACTGCGCCACGAGATCCTTTGACGCGCAGCTAGGCTACAACGCGGGCTTCATTCATATCGGATAAGGTACATTGGTTTAGCGGCTTCTTTTTTCCTATGCGCTCTGCTTGGTTTCTCTAAGGTGTCTGGGGTTACTGGGATTTCAATTTCTATTAGGGGTTCTTCTCCGGTTCTTTCGGGTTCTGAGTCTAGATCTAGCTCAGCGGTTGTGGTTGTTTTGGGTGTTGAGTTGTTTTTCATTGTGTCTGCCACGCAAAGAGAAGAGTAGGGTATATCGTGCGACTTAATAAACCTGCTTTGGATGTGTACAACTCCTGAACAGTGACTGAGGGCGTGTTCGGAAAGAGAAGGCTGTTTCGGGCGTGGGTCTGGTCTTTATGCGAAGAATGGTTCAAGTGTGGCAAAATCTTATACTGAGCCGTGGATTATCGGTTAGGAAGGGTTGAACGTTGGCGTCTTTTGAGAAGGAGAAGAGCGAGCTTAGCCGAGTGTTGCACAAGATTGGGGCTATGAAGTTTGGTGCTTTCAAGTTGACGAGTGGCAGAATCAGCCCGTATTATATTGATTTGCGTGTTGTGCCGAGTTTTCCCGATGCTTTTCAACGAGTCTGCAACCTTTACGTTAAATTGTTGGAGAGGGATTTGGGTGTTGAAAACGTTGACCGAATTGCTGGAATCCCGACGGCTGGTATGCCTTTTGCCTCCGTGGTCGCTTTCCACATGAAGAAACCGTTCGTCTACATACGTTCAAAAGTGAAGACACACGGGCGAGAACGGAGAATTGAGGGTGTTTTGATGCCTGGCAACCGCGTGCTTCTCGTAGATGATTTGATTACAACTGGGTTGTCGTTGCGTAAGGCGGCTAAAGCCATTCGATCTGAGGGCGGGGTTGTGGCTGATGCTTTAGTTATGGTTGACCGCGAAGAAGGTGGAAAGGAACGCCTAAGGAAAGACGGCATCAAATTGCATTATTTGTTGACAGCGCGTGAGGCTGCAACGAAACTCTACGAGCTAGGTGCTATAGAGGAAGACCAACTCAAGACTATTCTCAAGCAGACCAAAAAGAAGTAGCCCGGCTACTGGGCAAAGATTCTGAAGGCGAGATGGCTCAGTAGGAAGATAGCGCTTGCGACGAGAAAGACGGGCAGGAAGCCGTATGTGTTTGCGATTAGTGGACCGGTTAGGCATCCTGCTGCTCCTCCTGCGCCGATTAGCACGTTGAATAACCCGGCTTTTCCTTGTGGCAAGACTTCCATGGAAATTGAGAGCGTGTTTATGAGGAAAACGGCGTAAGCAAATCCCATCAAAACCAAGGCAACGACAGCTGTGATAGTTGTAACTGCCGATATGTATAGAGTTGGCGTTATCAGCATAAGGACCAGCAAGGTTCTGGTCAAAGCAATTCGGGTCACAGTGTGTTTTTCTCCGCTTAGGTCGGTCTGGGTTTTTCCTCTGATGTAGTAGTAGCCGAAGCAGCCTCCCGCAGCGTTCATGATGAACACGGCAAACACAACGCTGGAGGCGAGGGCGAGGTTCCGTGAGAAGAAGATGGGTAGAGGCGTGAAAAACGTGCTTGAAGCCAGCGAGAAAAGGATCAGTCCGATGTAGTAGGCTGTGGCGTTTTCGCCTTTGAGCCGTTCTGTTATGGCTTGTCCTTCTGGGCTTCTCAGCATCATGGTTATGCCGTGTTGGGCGAAGCTTAATGTTCTTTCCATGCCTGCTAGTCCTCGTTCGAGAATTATTGGTGGGTCAACAACGAACACGGTTGAGGATAGAAATGCGATGATGTTTAATGCGCTGCAGAGGAGCAGAATTAGTGAGCCGCTGAGTCCGTAAAGAGACATGGCGAATCCGAGAACCAGTCCGATAAATACGCCTAGCTCGGTGAGTAGCTCGTATGAGGCGAAGCTTTTCTCCCATTCTTCTCGTGAGTGCCATTCGGCGATTAACACGTTTTTAGGCGTGTCATGTGCCACATGGAAAACTGCGACTAGAGCGTAGATTGACATGAGCATTGTGATGTTGGTTGTTGATGAGAACAAGTAGAGTAGAATGCTAAGCATTGAAAACGAGAGTAGGATGAAAGGTTTGTAATGCCCTGTCTTGTCGCACATGTAGCCCCAGAAGTAGGAAAACGGAATCGCCAGAAACGTGGCTAGTGAAATCACTAGTCCCACGTCTACTAACGAGCCGCCTACAACGCTGCTGGTCACGTACAGAGGGACAAAGATCGAGAGTAGCCCGAACGCCATTTCGTGTAGAAAGAAGCCCAGCAGCCACATGGCTACCAAGCCACAACAAAACAACAGAAAAACCTTTCGAAAGACACTGAAGACAGTAATGAGTTTTCAGTTTTTCTCAACGGAGTCTCAGCGGGCTTAGCCTACATAGTCAGCCAAGGAAACATAACGGCAACAATCACATGGTTCGCCAGAAACAACAGGCGCAACAGCAGCACTAAGCTACTACAAAGAAAAAAATTAATGAGACATGCCAAATTTTATCAAGGTTTGGCTACTGCATAGATAAAGCAAGGGTAAGGTAACAGTCATGCCCTTAGACCGATACCGAAGCATAAGCCTTCAAAGAGAACTCGTCGACAAAATTGAAGACTGCGTTAAGAATCATCCAGAAACAGGATACAACAGCCTCGCAGACTTCGTAACAAACGCCGTCAGAAAAAGATGCGAAGAACTACAAATCCTCACGCCCAATCCGCCTCAGCTCCCAACCCTCGAACACTTCAACATCAACCAAGACCACGTCACAGTAATCGACCGCGCCAGAAAAATATTCGCAGACGTCTACTTCCGAAACAGCCGCGTACTCTGCGAAGCATGCGAATCAGAAAACTGCGAACACGTCGAATACGCATTGGGCCTGCCATAAATTCAGAGGGTCCTGAGCAAGAAAGGCGGGGTAATAGAAGAAGGAAAAATCACACGGAAACCATACTGACAGTGAGAAAGGTGGTAATGTGAGTAGAACCATACTTATGAGTGTATTAACTGACCTACGTGCCTCATTAAGCGAGCGTGAAACAGAACAGCTCTATCAAGAGGTCCTCTTCTATTTTGGATTGGTAGGTGCCTCAAACGTTTGCCAAGCCCTTGAAACGGCCTGGAAGGATCAATATAACAAACAAGAAATTGAAGAATTTATCAAGGCATGGCTTAGAAAGCGAAGAGAGAGGAAAGAAAGTATTGTGGGACTCGTTTAACGGGGTAGGTGAGAGAATGGAGATATCTACGCTTGAGGGTTGGCTTTGGGATGCGGCTTGTAGTATAAGGGGTCCGATTGACGCTCCGAAGTTTAAGGATTATATTCTTCCTTTGTTGTTCCATAAGAGGCTCTGCGACGTATATGAGGATGAGGTAAATAGGCTTGTAGCGGACTTTGGCGATAAAGAAAAGGCTAAAACACTTGCGAAATCAGATCGCAGGCTGATTAGGTTTTACATTCCCGATGGATGCAGTTGGAATGAAATTAGAAAATTAACAACCGATTTGGGTGAAAGGCTAACTTTTGCTTTGCGGGAGATTGCTAAGGAAAACCCGAAGCTTCAGGGAGTGATTGACATCGTGGATTTTAATGCTACAGCGGCTGGGCAAAGAATACTTGATGATGGAACTCTTGCTAAGCTAATAGAGATTTTAAGCAGGCATAGGTTGGGTTTGAAGGATGTTGAGCCTGACATATTGGGAAGAGCTTACGAGTATTTGTTGAGGAAGTTTGCTGAGGGTTCTGGACAGAGTGCTGGTGAGTTCTATACTCCCAGAGAAGTGGCGATTTTGATGGCTCGAATCCTTGATGCTGAAGAGGGTGAGGAGGTTTATGATCCTGCGTGTGGTTCTGGTGGTCTTTTGATTAAGGCTCAGCTTCGTCTCAAGGAAAAGAAACCTGAGGGAGTTAAGAGGCCTCTCAAGCTTTACGGGCAGGAAATAAATGCCCTCACTTATGCTATGGCGAGGATGAATGCTTTCATTCACGATATGGATGCTGACATAAGAGTTCAAAATACTATGATAAAGCCTCAGTTTGTTGAAGGTGGCAAACTCAGAACTTTTGACAAGGTAACTGCGAATCCTATGTGGAATCAGAAGTTTTCCCTTGAAGTGTTCGAAAATGACCCGTATAACAGGTTTTTGTCTGGCATTCCGCCTTCGAATTCGACTGCTGACTGGGGCTGGATTCAACACATGTTTGCCTCTCTGAACGAGAAAGGAAAACTTGTTGTGGTAATTGATACCGGTGTCGTGTCGAGGGGAAGCGGCAATATTGGGAGTAATAAGGAGAAGGACATAAGGCGGAAATTCGTGGATGAGGATCTCATTGAAGCTGTTATACTTTTGCCTGAAAACATGTTCTATAATACTACTGCACCTGGCAACATCATAGTGATAAACAAAGACAAGAAGCACAAAGGCGAAATTCTGCTAACAAACGCCTCCAAAGAATTCGCAAAAGGAAGACCGAAAAACTATCTCAGCGAGGAACACATAAAAAAGATACAAGAGGTTAACAAAAACTGGCAGCAAATTGAACGATTCAGTAAGATAATAACCATTGACGAAGCAGTAAGAAACGACTATAATCTGAGCCCTTCCCGTTATGTGGCTGTCGGCGAGAAAGAAGAATATTTACCAGTAGATGAAGCCTTGGTAGAGCTTGCCCAAGTTGAAGAAGAACGAAAGGAGATAGAAGCTGAACTCAATGCCATTATACAGAAGTTAGGATTTGAAAGATACCCTGCTGGCGAGGAATGAGATGCAGGCGAAAAACGCTGGTCTCGCTAATGCCCAGAAGACAACCATGAAGAACTCTTTCAAAGAGACAGAAATAGGTTCCCTTCCTGAAGACTGGAATGTTGCAAAATTCGAACAAGCGATTTCGAAGAAGAGGTTCAAAGTTGGGAAAATAAGACAACGAGAATACAACAAAGTGGGCAAATATCCAGTTATAGACCAGAGTCAAAAGTTCATAGCAGGTTTCACCGATGACTCTGAAAGGGTCTATCAAGGCGACCTGCCGATTGTGATATTTGGGGACCACACGAGAATTTTTAAGTTAATAGACTTTCCTTTCGTTATAGGCGCTGATGGAGTCAAGGTTATTTTACCCGAAAAAGTGTTGGTGAACCCACTCTTCTTTTATTACGCCTTATCAAATTTAAAAATTCAGAGTAGAGGTTACAATAGGCATTATCCATTGCTGAGAGAGAAAGTTATCCCAATCCCTCCGCTCCTGGAACAGCAGAGAATTGCCAAGGTTTTGGGTGTTATTCAAAGAGCCATTGAGTGGCAGAACAAAATCATAGAGGCGGGGAACGACCTCAGAAAATCACTGATGCAAGAACTCTTCACTAAAGGATTCGGGCACACAGAGTTTAAGGAGACAGAAATAGGCATAATTCCAACAAGCTGGGAAGCAATAGGGCTGGGAGATATCGCGACAATTTCAACCGGAACAACTCCATCTACACTAAACAAAGGATACTACAATGGCGAAATCCCTTTTGTGAAGACCAACGAAATAACTAACAACATAATCAGAAATGCACAGGTCTTGATCACCAAAAAAGCTGTTGATGATTACAATCTCAAAGTGTACCCTTCGGGCACTGTCTTTTTGGCTATGTATGGTCAAGGCAAAACCAGAGGACAGTCTGCCTTGTTAAGCATATCAGCAACAACATCGCAAAATACAGCGGCTATAATTCCACGTGCTAATATGGACTCTTTCTTTCTCTGGTGTTATCTCCAATATCAATACGAAAAACTCAGAAAAACAGGAATACAGGGACATATATCACATCTGAATTTAGGTTATGTAAAGAGTTTCATCGTCCCTCTTCCTTCACTTCGAGAGCAAAAAGAAATCGCTCGAATCTTAAGCACTGTAAATAAAAAGATTGAAGTTGAGGAAAGGAAGAAAGCCGCTCTTAGCGAACTTTTCAAAACTATGCTTCAAAAATTGATGACTGGGGAAATAAGGTTGAAGGATGTTGAGGTTTAACAGTTGAGACTTGTCTCTGAGAAGAAGGATGTTCAAGATCTAATAAAGGATCATCTTTGCTCAATTGGCTGGGATTATCTTGACGCTTCTGACATCATGAACTTAAGAGCTAACAGCCTCAAGGAACCCCTCCTAATTCCAATAATCAAAGAAAAACTCAAAGAACTCAACCAAGGAATCATAACAGACAAAAACATCCAAGACATAATAAGAAACCTCAGACTTCTCCCAGCAAACCTACATGGAAACGAAGAATTCCTGAAATATCTGAGAAACCAAAAAACCATCTACGTTGAGAAAGAAAAACGAGAAAGAAACATAAAACTCGTAGACTATGAAAACCCAGAAAACAACAGCTTCATCTGTACGACTGAATTCGTTTTTGAAGACAAACAGAAAAGAAGAGCGGACATAATCCTCTTCGTAAATGGCTTCCCAATAGCAATAATAGAAACCAAAAGCCCAACCGTGGAAGAGGCAGAAGAAGAAGCTTACGACCAAATAAGACTCTACAACGAACTCCTACCAGAACTATTCAAATTCCTACAATTCTA
This sequence comes from Candidatus Bathyarchaeia archaeon, assembly GCA_035283685.1. Lineage (NCBI taxonomy): Archaea > Thermoproteati > Candidatus Bathyarchaeota > Bathyarchaeia (SeqCode) > Bathyarchaeia archaeon. The sequence continues at coordinate 163,511 of DATETJ010000004.1, read as the reverse complement.
CACAACAGGCGACGGAATAAGACTCTACCACGGACCCACCTGGAAATACGAACCCAAACTATTCTACCGATGGAAAACCCAAAACCACTACAACTTCGAAAAACTAACCAAAACCCTACTCAACAAACAAGAAACCCTCAGAACCCTACAAGACTACGTAACCTTCCAAAGAATCGACGAAGAACTACACAAATACATTCTGGTACCACACCAACGCCGAACAATAGACAAAATCATCCAAAAAATCTTAGAAAACAAGGAAAAAGGACTCATCTGGCACACCCAAGGCGCATACAAAACCCTAACAATGATAACCACCGCCAAAAAACTAAGAGAAAACCCACAACTGGAAAACCCAACAATCATAGTCGTAGTCGACAGAATCGAGCTTGAAGCCCAAATACACCAAAACTTCGAAGCCTTCGGCTTCCCCAAAGAAATCATCCAAAAAGCAGAAAGCAAAGAACACCTACGAGAACTACTCGCCTCCGACTACAGAGGCCTAATCATAACAATCATACATAAGTTTGAAGGCATGCCCAAGCACATAAACAAAAGAAGCAACATAATCGTTCTCATAGACGAAGCCCACAGAAGTCAAGAAGGCGACCTCGGCAACTACATGCGCGGAGCCCTCCCCAACGCCCGCTACTTCGGATTCACAGGCACACCCGTCGACAAAGGCAAAATCGGAAGAGGAACATTCGCAACCTTTGGCTACCCAGAAGAACCCTACCTCGACAAATACTCCATCGACGAATCAATAGAAGACAAAACAACAGTACCCCTATACTACCAACTGACACCTACTAAGCTCCACGTCGATAAAGAGACCCTTGAGAAAGAATTCTTCAAAGTCATAGAAGAACAAGGAGTAGCCAGCATCGAAGGCGTAAACAGAATAATCGAAAAAGCCAAGAAAACAAAAGCAATTCTGAAAAGCCCTGATCGAGTCGACAAAATAGCCCAACACATAGCCGAACATTACAAGAAATTCGTCGAACCATTAGGATTCAAAGCCTTCATCGTAGCCGTAGACAGAGAAGGCTGCGCCCTATACAAAGAAGCAATAGACAAATACCTACCAAAAGAATACACAAAAGTCATCTACACATCCAACTATAAAGACGGCGCCCTACTCAGCAAATACCACATCAACGAAGACGAAGAAAAAAAGACAAGAAAAGCCTTCAAAAAGCCCAAAGAAATGCCCAAAATCCTCATAGTCACCGAAAAACTACTCACAGGATACGACGCCCCAATTCTCTACGCCATGTACCTCGACAAACCACTCAAAGACCACACACTCTACCAAGCCATCGCAAGAGTAAACCGCCCCTATGAAGCAAAAACCTGCGGCATAATAATAGACTTCATAGGCCTCTTCGAAAACCTACAGAGAGCCCTCGCCTTCGACTCAAAAGACATAAGCAAAGGGCTCATCGACATAAACACACTAAAAGAAAGATTCACAACTCTAATAACACAAGCAAAAACAACAATCGAAAACATCCAAATCAAAGACCAAAAAGATAGAGTGACGAAAATAATAGATTACTTCTACGACGAAAAAACAAGAGACCAATACATAAAAACATTCAAGGAAACCCAAGCACTCTACGAAATCCTCTCCCCAGACGAATTCCTAAGAGACCACATAAGAGATTACAAACTCCTCATCCAAGTCTACAAAATCATCTACAACGCATACAATCCAGAAGCAGAACAAAAGAAAATATACCGAGACATCCTCAAAAAAACAGAAGCACTCATCAAAAGCAGCGTAGACCTAAAAGGCATAACCGACACCCTCCCACCGTACAAGATCACCAAACAAATAACACGCTTAATCAAAGCCGACAAAGCACCTGAAAGAGTCAAAGTCATAAACCTACACCGAACCCTGACCACATACATACATCAAAACAAACAGAAACAACCCATCCTGATCTCAATATCTGAAAAAGTCGAAGAAATCATCAAACAACTACGAGAAAAACAAAAAGACATCGCCACAGCACTCACCGAACTAACAAAACTGGCAGAAGCCATAGCAGCGTCAAAAGAAGAACAAGAAAAATCAGGCCTCACCAAAGAAGAATTCACCACATACTGGATCCTCAGAAACTACAAAGTCAACAAACCAGAAACAATGGCTAAAAACATTTTCCCGGAACTTGAAAGACACAAAGAATGGCTCTACAACGAAAAAACCGAAAGAGACCTAAGAAGAGAACTCTACAAACTATTACTCCCCACAGCCCCAAAAGAAACACTGGTGGAACTAACTGACAACTTACTCAAAATGCACAAATTCCTAACAGAGGGAACAGAATGAAAGCAGCAAGGCTCAATCACTTACAACCATTAACGGAGAGCGACCTGCTGGACATCACCCACTCATGGCAGCAAAAACTAAACATCCATATTAATCGAATTCAGATAATGAAAATGAAAAACAAGTGGAGCTCCTGCTCAACAAAAGGCAACATAACCCTAAACCAAGACCTAACAAAACTACCTAAAGAACTTGCAGAATATGCCATACTCCACGAGTTACTGCACCTCATAGCACCAAACCACGGAAAAACATTCAAAGCCCTATTATCAGCTTACATGCCAAACTGGGATGATTTACACAAAAAACTTGAACATGCACACGAAAAAGAGGCGGAAGAAAAAGGGGCTTGGTAAAGAAAAAAGGGTTGACTGGTAGCTGTCGAGACTTTTTGAAGTAGCGGTTACACATCCTTTTTGTTTCTGCTCAGTAAAATCTTATATTAACACCAGAATTAAATCAAAAGGGGGATAATATGACTATTAGATTATCCGAATCGTTGAAAAAAATTGTAGACGTTTCAGAAGAAAAAGAAAGTGAGCTAAAAGATAAATTGGTTGGAATATCGCAGAAGGAAGGAGCTGTGGTTATGGCTTGCATTGCACCTTATGTGGGAAAGAAAGTTTCTCCAACAAGGACATTAACAGCTTCCATGGGTATCTCAGAAGAATTTGCAATAGAGACTGTTATTGAGCAAATAAGAGCTCGAACTGAAGCAAGAAAACTATATCTGCTCTTGAATAGTCCAGGTGGACTTGTAGACTCATCTTATAAAGTTGCAAGGGCATTGAGGAGAAATTTTGAGGTAATAAAAGTTTTTGTGCCACATATTGCTGCAAGTGGTGGCACATTAGTAGCTGTAGCTGGAAATGAAATAGTCATGGGAATGATGAGTCAATTAAGTCCTGTTGACCCGTCGAGTAAAGGAAGTTCAGCGAAACATTATGTCGACGGCTTTCAAACCGTTACGGACTTTTTCAAGCGAACATCAGAAGAAGATGCGCCTTATACCTATAAGGTTCTTGCGCAGAAATATGAAGCGGAACAACTTGACAGCGCTGTAAGTGCATTAGTTCTAATGGAGAATTATTTGGTCGAAATCTTAACTGGTAGTGGACACAAGAATCCAGCAGCTAAGAAAATCGCACATACTTTGGTTCAGGGGTTTCTGACGCATGGGGAAGTTATCAACCTTGACAAGGCTAAGGAAGCAGGTCTCAATGTAGCTAAAGATGATAAATACCCTGAAGAATGGAGCATAATGCGAGAATGGCTTGGAAACTACCTACTCCAAAGCGCAGATAAGCATGTAATACGTTACGTGATATCAGCAAACTTGAAAAAGACCAATACTAAAAAAAACAAGAGAGAGAAAAAACTAAAGTCTTAGAATACCTATAGTAATAGTTGGTATAAAGATGAAAGTGGAAGAGCTGTTCAGATCGAAGAAGGAAGAAGACAAACTTATCAAGGAATTTGCCAAATGTGATAGGAAGGAAGACCCATTAATCGACTATTGGGTCAAACGCAAGAAACAAAAAGAAGAACAGAGATAGATAGAGAGGCGAAGTATTCTCTCAGGTCTTTAATTCGTGAATGTAGGCTGTTTCAAGTCGACTCCACATTCTGGGCAGAACTTTGAACTCACTGGAATACGAGCTTGACATTTAGGGCAGATTAGTACAACTGGTCTGCACACTGGCTGATAAATTGGAACGAAAGCCACAACGAGTCCGTAAATCATCTTCAACCTTTAACATAGACATTAGCGATATCCTACGAAAAAAGTTTACGGGTGCGCAGCATATTGCCTACAGAACACATGATTTCTAACCTTGTAGAATTACAACTAGCTATCCTACGGTCCACTTGACAATTCTTTCTGAAAGCAAATTACTTCATTCCTTGTTGAGTCCCCAACAAACCCAACAGCTTAGAATGGCATTTTCCATTCAGCTGCCAAACTCCTCTTTTTCCACTTCTTCTTTTGTTGAGCCCCATGCTTGTCGTAGGAATGTTGTTAGTGCCCAGCCTTTGCCTCTTTTCTCCGCCACCCTCTGTCCAATTAGTTTGTCCAGTTTATCGTTCATGCGTATTTATGCGCCGAGTCACATTCCAAGGCGTAAGCCCATATTCTTCCAACCTATCAGCCACGTCTTTTGGCAGAATACCACATGGTCCAGCAAAGTGCAACTCCTCTAACATATCCCTGTCAACGTCATCCCTGCAGGCCACGTCTTCCACATCTGCCCAGCTCAGAGAGAACTTGTGCTCCAAACCCTTAACCACATACCGCTAAAGCAATCCTTCAACATCCCGAGAAGATATTCTTACTTGAACTAAGCGGAAGTTAATAACATCTGAACACACAGACCCGCCTAAGCAATGCAGCCAACATTCAAGAAACACTAATAGCCAACAAGCACGCAGCACAGACTACTGAACAGAACTCAGCCGCCGACAAAAAGCCTCGGTGTTATGACTCAGTCTAAGCGAAAATTAATAACATCTGAACAAAAACCCGCCTCCGCAACCATTGCAGCCAACATAGAAGTTGTTGTGGTAAAGCCTTCAGAGTCAACAACAACCTCAAAACAGCCATAGCCATGCTGGGCGTTGATGTCACCGGGAACACTCGTATGACGATGTCCACACAGCTTCAGCTAGAGATATCCGCAACATGGTAGAAGAACGTATAAGGGGCTTGTTCCCTTCTTCTTTTGAAATTTCTCTTCTCGCAGAGCTGCTCAACATACGCAAACGTCACGTTTGGCAACATTAAACGTCACGCATAGCAACATAGAACGTCACGCAAAAAACACACAAACAGAACCCAACCCTTACACAGAACCATCAACAGCCCCAAGAACACAAACAGAAAAGCACAGCTTCAACTGCAAAAAATTTTTCTGCACTCATACTAACCCTCTCCCACACCATCAAACACATAAGACATATATGGAACGCCTCTGCAGTTTGTTTGCACAGTCAGGAGAAAAACCAAACACTATGCCAGAATGGGGATACTCCATAACCGACCTCGACCCAGCGAAAACGGTCAAATCCGCAGGCCGAGAACTCAGAGTATCCCATAAACATGCCCACGAAGTATGCACAGCCATAAAAAACATGACACTAGACCAAGCACGCACATACCTAAACAACGTAGCCGCCAAAAAACAACCCGTCCCATACCGCCGACACCAAAAAAAACTAGGCCACCGACACGGCACAGCACAAGGAACCTTCGCAGCACGATACCCAATCAAGACAGCACAAAAAATACTCCAAATCCTAGCCGGAGCCGAAGCCAACGCCGAATTCAAAGGCTTAGACACAGAAAGACTACGCATCATCCACGCATCCGCATACCAGGGCATCAAACTCAAACGATTCACACCCCGAGCCTTCGGAAGATCATCACCCAAAGTCCAAACCCTCACCCACATCGAACTCGTCCTACAAGAAACCGAGGAGAAAACACAATAAAATGTCCGTCGTCAAACACTTCGTCTCAGAATCAGTCAAAAAAACCGAAATCAACGAATTCCTCCAAAATCAATTCGAAAGAGCAGGATACGGCGGAGTAGACATAGCCAAAACACCACTAGGAACACACATAGTCGTCTACGCCATGAGACCCGGCATAGTAATCGGAAGAGGCGGCGAAACCATAAAAGAACTCGCCATCACCCTCGAACAAAAATTCGGCCTACCCAACCCACAAATAAGCGTAGCCGAAATCGAAATACCCGAACTAAACGCACACGTAATAGCCTCCCGCGTAACCTCAGCCCTCCAAAGAGGAGTACACTTCAGACGAGCAGGATTCTGGGCACTCCAACAAACCATGGAAGCAGGCGCCCTAGGCGCAGAAATAATCATACGCGGCAAACTCCGCACCGAACGCGCCCGATACGAAAAATTCCGAAACGGCTACTTACCCAAAAGCGGCAACCCAGCCCACAAATTCCTACGCGAAACCGTATTACACGTTCAGCTTAAACCCGGCATGTACGGAATAAAAGTCCGCATCATGCCGCCCGACGCAACATTCCCCGATCAAGTAAAACTACTTGAACCAAATCCAGAAGAAAAAACCGAGAAACCTGAAGAATCAGCAGCAGCTGCCACCGAACCAGAGAAACCCAGCGAACCACAACTCGAAGCCAAAACAAACGCGGAAACCAAAAAGCCCAAACTGGAACCCGAAACAACACAACCCAACGAAGCAGAACCAGCCACAACAAAGCAAGAAACAGAGGAGACAGGACAGTAACCTTGCCCATTCTAAGAACCAAAGAAATCAGAGACATGTCCCACGAAAACAGGCAGAAGAAGCTAGACGAACTACAAACCGAACTGATAAGACTCAAAACAATGGTAAAAGCAGGCGGCGCAATCGAGAACCCAGCCCGAGTGGGCGAACTGCGCAAAACCATAGCACGCGTCTTAACCATCGACAGCGAACCCACACCTATTAAGAAGGAAGAGAAAAAGAAAGCGAAAAAGGAAGAAAAGGAACAGAAACCAAAGAAAAAAGAGAAAAAGAAACCCAAAGAAGGCAAAGAAGAATGAAAGCCGCGGCAACAGTTGTTCAAGGCGAGCTAATCGGACTCGACGCGAAAGTTGCTAGGAGCACAAACCCCAGCAACATGGGCATCTCCGGGAAAGTAATAGATGAGACACGCAACACGCTTGTAATAAGACACGATGACAACGACAAAATAGTCGCTAAAGAAACAGCGGTTTTTCACTTCACACTGCCAAACGGCACCGTGATTGAAGTTGAAGGCAACGCCATACTTGGAAGACCTCAAGACCGAGTGAAGAAGAAACCGAAGAGACGGTGGTAAGAGTGGCAACGCTAGCGCTTAAGAAACCAAAAAAATCTTGCGATGACCAAAACTGCCCTTTTCACGGCACCCTCTCGATTCGCGGACGAGTTCTCAATGGCGTGGTCATAACCGCCAAGATGGACAAAACTGTAGTCATACGAAGAGACTACCAATTTTACGTACCCAAATTCAAACGGTATGAACGAAGACACAGCCACATAAACGCACACAACCCACCGTGCCTCAACGTGAAAGAAGGCCAACAAGTAAGAATCGCGGAATGCCACCCCCTCAGCAAAACAGTGTCCTTCGTTGTCGTAGAACGAACGGAGGAGAACTAAAACGGCTGCTAGGGCAAAAGGACGAGCGCTCGTTGCCAAGGGCGCAGTTGCGCAGCGGTCAAGAGTCTCGCGCGGCATTCCCTGCGGCGCCATAGTAAAATGCGCAGACAACAGTGGCGCACGTGCATTGCGGGTAATACAAGTCAAGGGTTACAAAGGACGCCTAAGACGTGTGCCAACTGCGGCTGTGGGCGACATGATAACTATTTCTGTAAGACGCGGCACACCTGATATGAGGCGGAAGATCTTTCCGGCGGTCCTGATTCGACAGAGAAAACCATACCGCCGCCGCGACGGCGTTTGGGTTCAATTCGAAGACAACGCAGCTGTAGTTATGACCCCTGAAGGCGACATGAGAGGCTCGGAAATCCGCGGACCCGTCTCTAAGGAGGCGGCTGAAATATGGACTCGCATCGCCAGCGCAGCCAGCATAATAGTATGAAAGGAAGAGCCCAGCATGAAAACCGTACAGCCCAGAAAACAACACAGAATGTTGTTTCAAGCGCCTTCACACATACGCTACAGGCTTTTCTCAGCGCCTCTTTCCTCTGCACTGAAGGCTACTCATAAAGTGAACTCTGTCCCAGTTAGATCAGGTGACACGGTCAGGATTATGCGGGGCGACAAGAAAGGAGTCGAAGGCAAAGTCTCACGCATTGATCGAAGCAGTTACCGACTATTTGTTGAGGGCGTGACCAGAGAGAAAGTTGATGGATCCGCCGTCCAAGTCCCGATTCATCCATCCAAAGTCATGATCACAAGCCTGAACTTAGATGATAAATGGCGACGAGACTCCCTGAAGGTTGAAGCACCAAAAGAACCTGAAAAACCAGCTGAAGAACCCAAAAAAGAGCGAAGAAAGAGAAAGCCACGGCAGGCACCTTCAGAAAAGCCAAAGGCGCCTCGAAAAAGAAAGGTCAAGAAGTCTGAAAAGAAAAAAGAAGGAGAGGCTGAAAGTGGGTAAGAAAGGCGGAAGCCGACATCTAAAACGCAAACCAGCGCCTGCGTTCTGGCCAATCCATCGAAAAGAAACCGTTTGGACCGTTAAACCCAATGCTGGCCCACATGCTATTGAACATTCACTTCCCCTGATACTTGTGCTGAGAGAGATGCTTGGCTTGGCGAAAACGCGTGGCGAGGCCGTGGCGATACTTTCTCAGGGAAACATAATTGTGGACGGCACTGTTGAAAAAAACGAGCTGTTTCCAACCGGTTTATTCGATGTTATTTCCATACCGACAGTGGAAAAATGGTATCGGGTACTGCCCTCTGAGAAGGGATTGACGATTCACCCAATAAGCAAGGATGAAGCTGAGTTCAAGCTCTGCAGGATTGAAAACAAAACTGTTCTCAAGTCCGGAAACATCCAACTCAATCTTCACGACGGCAGAAACGTCACAATCAAAGTTAAGGAAGCAAGTAAGCCTGAAGAGGACGTCTTCAACACTTTAGACATAGTCAAGATTAGCCTTCCAGACCAAGAGATACAAAGCCATTTCAAGCTCGTAGAAGGGGCACCCGCTCTAATAGTGGGCGGCAAGAACATTGGAAAGCACGGCAAGATTGCGGCTATAGAAAGCAGAGAAGCTCAGAAGAGAAGAAACGCTCTCATCACCATAGAGGACGCGCGTGGCAATCGTTTCCAGACCACGGTTGAATACGTGTTCGTAGCCGGTGATGTCAAACCCCACGTTTCTCTACCAGAGGTGGCTTGACATGTCGGTTGAGGAAGCGCATAAGCGACAAGCAACAAATCCCATGCTGAAGCCCAGAATCGAGAAGGTCATCGTTAACATGTCTGTGGGCAAATCTGGTGAACCTCTAGAAAAGGCAGCGTCTGTTCTCGAACAGCTGACTCGTCAGAAACCGTGTAAGCGAAAGGCAAAGAAAACTATTCGGGATTTCGGCATCAGACAGGGAGAACCCATAGCCTGCATGGTCACGTTGAGAAAGGAGAAAGCAAAGGAGTTTATCAAGAGAGCTTTACAGGCAGTTGAGAACAAGGTTTTAAAAGAGTCCTTTGACCAATTCGGCAATTTCTCCTTTGGCATAAAGGAACACATCGACATACCCGGCACGAAATACCTGCCCGAATTAGGCATACATGGAATGGACGTTTCAGTGACTTTGTCGAGACCTGGACAACGAGTCAAACGTCGGCATCGAACTAAATCACGGGTCGGAATCAAACATCGCATGACTCCCGAGGAAGCCATCAATTTTGTGCAAGACGAGTTTGGAATCCAAGTTACATGACGGTTGAGGATGTAAATCATGGTTAAACAGAAGCCTAAGAAGGAACGCAAATACGGCAAAGGCAGTCGCCCTTGCAGAAGATGTGGCTCTTATGGTCCCATTATTCGCAGGTACGGCCTGAACGTGTGCCGCCAATGTTTCAGAGAGGTTGCCAAGCAACTGGGCTTCAGGAAATACCAATGAGGGAGGCATGAGGCGCAGACTTGACTGCAATTGACACATTATCAAACGGGCTAACCACATTGATGAACAATGAGCTTCGAAACAAAACGTCATGCGTGATTAGTCCTGCTTCCAAGCTTCTGGGGCGGGTTCTGCGAGTCCTGCAGCTCAGTGGCTACGTGGGTGAGTTTGAGTTTATTGAGGACGGGCGGGCTGGCAAGTTCAAGGTTCAACTGCTTGGTCGAATCAACAAATGTGGAGCTATAAAGCCACACTATTCAGTTAAGACAGACGGCTTTGAAAACTGGGAGAAATCATTTCTCCCGGCGCGTGAAATGGGCGTCTTGGTTGTTTCAACGCCTTTCGGGGTGGTTTCGCACAAGGAAGCAAAGCAGAAGAGTGTCGGAGGCAAGTTACTCGCTTTCGTGTATTGAGGGAGTGTAAAGCTGTTGAGGGCTGTTGAAGCGGTTAAAACTATTGAAGTCCCAGATGGAGTCCAAGTCACAATAAACGGTCGAATGGTATCAGTGAAAGGGGAGAAGGGCGAATTGACCCGCGATTTCTCTGGATCACCGGTAGGTCTTCAACTGGAGGACAAAAAAATCATTGTGCAAGCCAACTGGCCTCGGAAGAAGGAAGCAGCTCTGGTCGGCACAGTAACAGCCATCATTCAGAACATGATTAAAGGCGTCACCAAAGGTTTCACGTACAAACTCAAGATTGTCTTCTCGCATTTTCCGATAGGGGTCAAGGTTAAAGGGGATAAGGTTTCGATAGAGAACTTCACTGGAGAGCGAAGCCCCAGATTTACGAAAATAATGGGTGCAGTGAAGGTATCAGTCAAGGAAGACGACGTTATAGTGTATGGCATCAGCCTTGAAGATGTGAGCCAGACAGCAGCCAACATCGAACGCGCAACAAAAGTAAAAAACAAAGATCCCCGCGTGTTCTTAGACGGAGTTTTCATCTACGACAAAAAAGAAGGCATGGAACTATGAGTCAAAAACCGGCAAGAGAACATGCTTTGAAACTTAGGGCTCGACTGAAGAGCAAGAAACCCACGTTCAGACGCCAAGAGAGTTGGCGCTATAAGAGAGTGTCTCAAGTTTGGCGAAAACCTGACGGTATAGACAGCAAGATGCGCAGAAAAGCCAAGGGCTGGCCGACCCAAGCCGAGATTGGTTACCGCGGACCACGAAAAGCTCGAAATCTACATCCGTCAGGATACGCAGAGATCCTTGTAAGAAACGTAGATGACTTGGCCAATGTTGACCCAAACACGCACGCCATACGCATTGCGCACACAGTTGGCATGAAGAGGCGCGCAGAGATCTACGTTCGAGCTGGAGAAAGACACATTCACGTTTTGAACCCGTTGCCTGAAGAAAAACCCGCTGAAGAAGAGGAAGAGGCGGCCGAAGCAGAAGCGGAGGAAACGGCGAAAAAAGAAAGAGAAAAAACAACAGAAGAAGCGGAGACTGGCGCTAAAGATGAGACCGATGGCAAGCGCAAGGAAAAGGAATCTGGAGAGGAAAACAAAGCTTGAGTCTCAAGAGTCAACGACGTCTGGCCGCTCAGCTCCTCAAAGTGGGCGCAAACAGAGTTTGGATTGATCCCAATCGCATTGAAGATGTTGAAGTAGCCATCACGCGCAGTGAGATCAGAAAGCTAATTCATGAAAGCGTCATAAGACAGCTACCCGCTAGCGGTGTAAGTCGTGCTCGCGCAAGGGACCTACACGAAAAGAAAAAAAAGGGGTTGCGTCGCGGGCCGGGAACAAAAGAGGGCTCCAGTCGAGCGAAGATTACTAAAAAAGATGCTTGGATGCTGAGGATTCGTGCGTTGAGGAGAAAAATGAAGGAGTGGAAGGCTACCCGCACTATAGCAGAAGACAGTTATCGTCACTTGTATGCAGTGGCTGGCAGTGGAGCGTTTGGTTCAATAGCTGACATGGAACGCTATGCTAAAGCTCATGGAATGTGGAGGAAACGGTAAACATGGCTACTGGTCCAAGTTATCGCGTTGCCTTTCGCAGAAGAAGGCAGGGCAAAACCGATTATCAGCAACGTCGAGGTCTCGTCCTCTCGGGGCTGCCTCGCTTCATTGTGAGGGGTTCATTGAGAAACATGACTGCCGAGATAGTTAAGGCTGAGGTAGGCGGCGACAAAGTCGTTGCGTACGCGCATTCAGCTGAGCTGGCAAAGAATTACGGGTGGCTTGGCGCTACAGGAAATATACCTTCCGCTTACCTTACCGGTCTGCTGTGTGGGTTCAAGGCTCTTAATCAAGGCGTTGAGCAGGCAGTGTTAGACGTGGGCTTGCACAACCCGTCTAAGGGTTCTAGAATTTTTGGGGCTCTCAAGGGTGTGCTTGACGCTGGGTTGAAGGTTCCTTCTGACAAAGCTATGTTACCTGATGAAAAGAGGATAAGCGGCCTGCACGTGGTTGAGTATGCGAAGCTTTTGTCTTCCAATCCCGAGGTGTATCAAAAAAGGTTCTCCGCACAGATATCCAAAGGGTTGAAGCCTGAAGGACTGAGCGCTCATTTTGAGCAAGTTAAAGAGAAGATTGTCATGTCTCTGAAGAAGTCCGGTCCGGCGACTGAAAGAACACAGTCTGAGTCTGCTGTAGAAAAGAAAGAGGATGAACCAGAGGAGGAACAATGATGCCGCGCAGAGGTAGAGGAAGAGGTGGAAGACGAGGGGCACGTGAGGTGCGACCAAGCAGGCGCGCTGAGACTTGGGTGCCGCGCACAGGGCTCGGGAAAATGATTCAGGAAGGCCGAATCTCCTCGGTAGAAGAGATTTTTAGTGAAGGCCAGAAGATTAGGGAACCAGAAATAGTTGATGTTTTGTTACCCGACATTCAGGAAGAGGTTATCAGCATTAATTTGGTGCAGAAACAGACGGATGCGGGTGAAAAATCGCAGTTCAAAGCAATTGTGGCTGTTGGAAACCGCGACGGCTATGTTGGACTGGGCTCGGGCAAGGCTAAACAAGTGCGCTCAGCCATTGAAAAAGCGGGTGTGGACGCTCGTTTGAACATAACATTAGTTCGCAGAGGCTGTGGCAGTTGGGAGTGTGGATGCGGCAAGTCTCATTCGCTTCCCTTTCAGGTACGAGGCAAGTGTGGAGGTGTTGACATTCTGCTTGTGCCTGGGCCTCGAGGTCTTGGTATAGTTGCGAGTGAAGCAGCAAAGGTCATTCTTGGGTTAGCCGGTGTAAATGACATTTGGACACGCAGTTTTGGGTCGACGCGAACCGTGCCTTCTTTTGCCTGCGCAGTGTTTGATGCGCTGAGGAAGACATATCGTTTGGTTACTTCGTCGGAATGGGTGAGATAAGACCATGGAGCAACCCGCGCCCAGAAAGTGTTTAGCAGTTATTCGGGTTCGAGGTGTAAGTGACATTCATCGAGATATCAAAGAAACAATGAATATGTTGCGTCTTCGAAGAAATTGCCACGCGACTCTAATAGATGATCGACCCGCTTATTTGGGCATGCTTCAGAAGGCGCAGAGCTACTTAGCTTGGGGCGAGATTTCGAAAGAAACTCTAAAGCTTCTGCTGACTAGACGCGGACGACTTGTTGGTAACAAAAAATTGACTGACGAATATGCGCAAAAAGTTGGCAAGAAATCGTTGGATGAGCTGGCTGAGGCTCTGGTCAAGGGTGAGATTGATTTTCGCAGTTTGCCCAGCGTCAAGCCAGTTTTTCGCTTGCACCCACCAACCAAGGGATTCAAACAAAAAGTCAAACGGAGTTACCAGTCTGGAGGAGTCGCAGGCTACCGAGGGGAAGCTGTCAACAAACTTCTGAAACAGATGATTTGACAAGACATTAAGAAGCTATTTTTTGAGGCACGGGCTGTTGTAGTTTGCCTTTTTCAGTTCCTCCATGTATTGGTGTTCACCGATCTCATTTGCAAGACGTTGTTGTGCATTGACAAATTCCAGTAAGTGGTACAATGTCTCTTCGCCGGTTACCTGCTCGTTGAAATAACATCCTTTCTTGACGCCGTTGGGTTCAAGTCGCTTGAAATAGTCGAGAGCAAGTCGGCAATGACCTACTATCTCGCATGAGACGCATTTGGGATTGTCAGGATAGAAGCAGGGGCCACAGGTTACATGACATGCTCTTCGACCTGGATACACCATGTCTATGGCATCGCTGCCGCAACGGCAGCAAACGTTTTCCCATGACTCAGGATGAGACAACATGTCCTCCTCCAAATAACAACATTAAATATAGAAAATCTGATAATAAACTTTTCTTTTTTCGAGAAGTCTTACTCCGCTTAGAACCATTTCTCTCTCGAAACCTTGCTCATTCTGGGAAAATCTTAAAATACAAAGATCAGCGAGGTTCTGCAGACTCGAAAGCCGCTAGTGTTTAGTCAATGTGCCCATTGCTCTTTTTCATGCATGATTCGCAAATTCGAGGATGCGTAGTCGAGATGCGACAGGAATTCTTATTTTGTCTAGCAGCCAAAGAGACTTCAGATTGAGCGTGGGCAGGTGGAAAAGAATGTTTATGACGAATCCTACTTCGAAGGCAGAAACTCCAATTATTGGTGGACGGTTGGAAGCTACGAAAACTTGAGACGATTTTCCCACTGGGAAGAAATGATGAAGCTTATACAAGAGTTTAGGAGGAGTGGCAGGTTACTAGACGTTGGGTGCGCCTATGGCTTGCTCGTAAACGAGGCCTTCAAATGCTTTGAAGCTTATGGAATAGACATATCTCGCTTTGCTGTCAAGAAATCGAAAGAATACTGCAAAGGAAATATTTCAAGAGCTTCAGCGGTTAATCTTCCTTTCAAGGACGAGTCATTCGACGTCATAACCCTTGTAGACACGTTAGAGCATATACCAAATTTCAACGATTGCTTAAAGGACATTGCAAGAGCACTCAAAAAAGGTGGAATCCTATTGCTTCAGTTGCCTAACCCTCTGATTTGGGCACACCTTTGCGGGAACCTAGGACTGGAAGATGAGACACACATAAACAACTTCCGACTTGAGCAATGGCAGAAAATCTTGCCAAAGTACGGGCTCAAAGCGGAAAAATGCTTTGGGTTCATTGCCTATGCCTTCAAAAAAACGAGGTTCTTTGTAAAGTCGGAGAGAGCTGCGTCATTGTTTCCAGAATTATGGATAATTGCCAAGAAGTAGAATTACTTTCTTAGATTTCCGAAGTATGTGGGAAATCTTGTATCCAAGGTTTCTTGTTTAGGACGAAGACTTGGAAGTAGTTTCTAAAATACACGTAGTAGTTTTTCATCCGCCCATTCTTCATCACCCGTCTTAAGGACGTGTAGGCTTTAGCTCTCCGGCTAACAAGACATTTTCCAACTTTGCCCATTTTCAAGGAGAAAATCAAATCTTCAGCGATCGCTAGGCCTTCGTCAAACCCGCCGATCCTATGAAACGCAGATTTTTTGCAGGCGCAACACACGGTTGGAAAGAAGGGGAAGCCCAAGTGAGCAGTTACTGCTGATACACAGTTCACAAGGCCATAGTGCGCAAACTTGAACAGATTGTCGATTGTCTTAGACCTTTCAAGGCCTGCCATTGTGCCGACTGCGCAGACAACGTTGGAATCGGCTAGAATCTTGTAGATTTCGGCTATGAATCCAAAATCTAAAATGGTGTCCGCGTCTAGAAAGAGCAGTATTTCGCTTTTCGCTTTTTGAGCTCCAACGTTTCTGGCTTTGCTTACGCCACGTTTCTTCAAGTTCATGACTTTGTCCGCGTATTTTTGGGCGATAGCCCTCGTATTGTCAGGGCTATTGCTGTCTACAACGATTATCTCGATTCTGCCCTCTTCGAACACTTGCCTTCTAATACTTTGCAGGCAGCGTTCTATGTTTTGCTCTTCGCAGTATGTGGGTATTACTACCGAGACAAGGGCATTCCTAGTCGCTATGTCGAACCCTCCCTCAGTATCTCATCTTTAGTTTGAATTCGACACCACACCTTTGATCTGATTCTCAGTCCATAAAAATAATATGAATCTACAATCAGAATTGAAAAGTGGGCCGGGAGAGATTTGGACTCTCGACCTTTCGGTTATCAGCCGAACGCTCTAACCATGCTGAGCTACCGGCCCTCAAGTGGTTAAAGCGTAGAGTAGATGTTGTTCTTTATTAAAGGGTTTTCAAGAATCTTGTATCTTTCAAAATCCGCATTTTGACGGAGTGAAAAAGAGCGAATAGGGCGTTCGTCATTTACTCGTAGTAGATTAGTTTTTCATCTTCAAGTCGCTGATGTAGCTTATTCACTGCAAGGTATACGTCTTCTTCTCGCTTGGCGCCGGTGCACACCAGTTTGCCGCTTGCGAACAGCAGAATGACCACTTTGGGTTCGTCCATTCTGTAGATCAGTCCTGGGAACTGCTCTGGCTCATACATTGTGCGTCCGAGCGAATACGCAGATTTCTCCAAGTCGATCATTCCACCTAGGCTGGCTGAAGCCACGATATTTTGGATCTTGAGTTCAGGCTTGCTGATGATGATAATCCCGCTTTTCTTCAGCTCTTTTATCACTTTCATTACAGCGCGCCGCGCTTCTTTCTCAGACTTCGCGCCGGTGCACACCATTTTACCTGAATTGAATATCAATGTAGCCGTTTTCGGACGCTTCAATCGAAAGACTAGGCCTGGGAACTGTTCTGGTCGGTACTCTACACCTGGATATCCCTTAACCACAGCGTTGAGGTCAACTCTCTGTTTTAGTGTGGCTGATGCAACCACGTTTTCTATGTTAATTGTCGCCTTGACTTTAGGCAATCTGACACAACTCTCCTAGCATCTTAGACAATGCTAGAGTCATTAATAGTCGAGTATTTATAAAGGATTATCTTTCAGTCCGTTTGGCTCGGGGCAGTGGCAAGATTCAGAAAACAGCTGTTCTGGACGTTTTTGGGAGTTTTCGTCTTTTCCCGGCTTTCTTTCGATTCTGCAAACGAATGCTGACTAGGTCTGCGGAAGAGCGGAAAATTATTAATATCTGGGTAACGTGGTACTGTGCTAAGTCGGAGACGCGAAAAGTTTGAGAAAAAACAAGGAGATGCCTGTTCTACGTGAACTGCTGCGAAATTCGAAGCGCAGTGACAGGGAACTAGCCAAGAATCTGAAAACTTCGCAGCCAACGGTGACGCGAACTAGGAAGATTTTGGAGAAGAAAATCATACGGACTTACACTTTGATTCCAGATTTCGCGAAGATGGGTTATGAGATGATTGCGTTCACTTTTGCCAAGGCGAAAACCTACCGACGGGAAGACGCTGAGAAGATGATCCAGGGCGCAAAGGAATGGACTGCCAAACGCCCAAACGTGGTTTTAGCCTCTGATGGAGAGGGATTGGGCAAGGACACGGTCATGGTGTCACTTCATAGGAACTATTCTGAATATGCCAACTTCATGAGAAGCTTCGCCGTTGATTGGGCTGACTATGTTAGTGACTTCCAATCTTTCATTGTGACCCTGAGAGACGGGATGCCCATTAAACCCTTTGATTTGAAATATCTCGCTGACGACATACAAACATGATTGAAGTGATGGTTCTCGCCGGAGTTTTCGATGCTTCGCTGCACAGTTGGCGTGTCATTGAACGTTATTCTCCACGCTTAGCACGATGAACTGTGCGTCTGCCTGCCTTACGTTCGCCACTAGTGATTCAGTAGTCTGAAATAGGCTTTTCCTGAGCTCCCTTCTGCTACGCCTGCGCAATTGGCTTTGGTCTTCTGAAGACTAGGAACAGCAGGAATCCAGATGCCGCGGCGAAGATCACGGTTGTGATTGAAAGTAGATTCATTGTGTTAGCTAGGCTGTCGTTTGTTGCTACTTGTTCTTCAAGAGTCTGCTGAGATGTCTCGTACATTTGCTTGTAGGCGGTCTGTACGTATAGTTTCAAGGTGTTCCATGTTGGGCGGTCTGAGGTTGTCCAACGGTCATCTTGAGGGCGCCAAACGTCTGTGTATGCTTCCACTCTTGGGTTTGTGTAGCCGTGAGCTAAGTTTGTTGGCAAGCTGATCGGTATTTGGTATGTTTCTGATTGTCCAGCTGCGATTTCATCTGGTAACGTAGCGCTGGTGAAGAATTTCTGAATGTACTTTGTGCCATCCGCATAATAATAGTCTATTGTGGCGCTTAGTTCCGTGACTCTGATCTTTTCGCTTTCATCATTGTAAATTGTGACTGATATGTATCCTGTTTGACCCGCTAGATATTCTGCTCTGTCGAGGGACGCGGCTGTTATTGACGCAGCGCTGACCGCTTGAATCGCGCTTATCAAGGTAAGGGATGATAGCAACAGCATTAGGGTTGTCTTTCTATCCATAATCTAACCTCCATTCGTATTATGGCTAATGAAAGCCGTATGTTAGTAGAAAGAGATTATGAAAGGAGAATGCAGATTCCAAATCAAGAATAGATGAGTTCAGGCCTTGATCATGCCAGTTCGCATTTCTTGAGGATCTTGTTAAAGCTTTGTCTACTCGGTTGCTGTTTATACTTTCTAAGGGCAACAACTAGTTCCTCCAGGTCTATCCCGCGAAATCTGCGGCGCACGTTCTTTGCCAATTGACTTTTCATGAAGAGATACTGGCAAAGTGAAGTGACATTCGATGTTCTGCGTAGTACGCTGGCTGTTTCAAAATCTACGACATGCGCCTTATCGTTGGCATCGATGATGATGTGTTTCGGTGCATGGCTTAATTCGCCGTGGTCAAGACCTGCTTGATCCATTCTCCAACCTTGTTCTAGAACGTCACGTAAAACTTTTCTAACACGGGCTTTGACGCTTCTTTCCTTCAACTGCATGATCCATTGTGGCAGAAGCTTGCCTTCGATGAATTCCATGATTAGAAAATTGTCACTCGAACCAAGAAAGCGTGGACCTACGCCGATGCTGTTTGCTTTGATTAGCATATCTGTTTCATGCTTCATTTCTTTCCGATCTGCGTCAACTCGGCGAATCTTCAAAGCAACTCTGCCAGTTTTGAGGTGGGCGATCACCACCAAGCCCACATTGCCTTTTCCCAAAATGGGGATGTTGAACGCTGTCTTCCCCCCTGTGAATTCCAATGCTGTGACGCCTAGTTTCATCAGCTCTCGAATTCGCCTAGATGCCTGCTCGCGGTTGTAATGCGGATAGCACAAAACAGCTGCATATTTTTTGTCTCGTAGTTGCTTCAGAGATAGGATTTGTGAGGGCTGCAATAATATTCGCTCACCAAAGTTCACGTGTTTTCAACGGGAAACGTCATGCCTTAGACCTTCTGATACGCTGGCTACAAGGTTAATATCATCGGAAAAGATGTTTGGCAGCTTCGTTTGCAGCTCCGAGTTGGACTGGGTGGTTAAGGTCTGTTAATGTGTTTCCCAAAGCGTTGATTGTGGTTAGGACTTCAACTTCAGAGATTGCTCCCATGCACCCGACGCGCAGGATCGACTGGCGAATCTTACCTAACCCGCCTGCAATGACCACCTTGTATCGCTCCTTCATGATTTCCCTAACTTTGTTCACGTCAACTCCATATGGCGATGAGACAGTCACTACAGTGTTGGACCGCACGTGTTCTGCGGCGAAGGGCTTCAACCCTAAGGCTTCAAACCCAGCGTAAAAAGCTTTGGCGCATGTTGCGTGGCGTTGAAAGCGTTTCTCCAGACCTTCTTCTCGTATCATTTTCAAGGATTCGTTTAAGGCATAATACAATGATATTGCCGGAGTAAATGGCGTCTCCTTTCTCAACCAGTGGTCTCGAATTGAGGGCAAAGCAAAGTAGTAAGGCGGCTTGACCTTTTTCTTCTCAATAGCCTCCCAAGCTCGTTTGCCAACTGAAATCATAGCTAGCCCAGGTGGAATTGCTAGGCATTTCTGACTTCCAGTCACACACAAGTCTATTTCCCATTTGTCAACTGGAAGGTGGTCGCCGCCCAAAATTGAAATTGAATCAGCCATCAGTAACGCATTGTTTTCTACAGCTACTTGCGCCATCTCTGGCAAGTCGTGGACTGTAACACCAGTAGAGGTTTCATTGTGCACCACGGCTATGAGTTTAACATCTTTCTCTTTCCTGATTGCGGTTTCAATCTGCTCTGTTGTGGGCGCTTTTCCCCATTCAACTGGGATTTCGACAACTTTTCCACCGTGGTGTGCGACTTTATCTTTGAGTCGCTCGCTGAAAAATCCAAAAACTGGTACAATTACTTTGTCACCAGGATCGACAACGTTGCTTATTGCGCATTCAACAGCGCCGGTTCCCGATGAAGTCAACACATATACGTCTTCCTTAGTTTCGAAAACGTACTTTAACCCTTCAGTAACGCTATCAAGCAAAGCTGCGAACTCTGGTCCACGATGATTGATCATCGGTCTCATCATAGCTAGCATAACACGATCAGGCACGTTGGTCGGACCTGGCAACATGATTAGCTGTCTTTCTCTTTCCATTTCCATGTGTTCTCCAGTTTGGATTGAAGTTAAAGCATAAAATGCTTGAATTATAAAAGGTTTAGCAGACGGTTCAGAGCTAACCTCTGATGGAGCGGTGAAACAATGAGTGGGTCGATAGTTACATTACTCTCCGACTTCGGGTTGAAGGATCCCTACGTGGCTGAAATGAAGGCAGTTATACTGGCTATTTGTCCAAATGCGCGAATAATTGACATAAGCCATTTGATCGAGAAGTTCAATGTGAAAATTGGCGCTTTTGTGCTGGCTTCAGCTGCTCGCTACTTTGCAGACGGCGCAATTCACGTTGCAGTTGTTGATCCGGGCGTTGGAACGAAACGTCGAGCCTTGCTAGCGCAAACTAAGCGTGCCTTCTACATTGGACCAGATAATGGCATACTCATGCTTGCAGCTAAACAAGACCCGATTAACCACGTTTTCACATTGACAAACCCGGAGTTCATGCTTCCGAAAATATCTTCAACCTTTCACGGTCGAGACGTGTTTGCGCCTGCTGCAGCACACTTGGCAAATGGAGTGAAGCCTGAGCGGTTTGGACCCGAGATCAGCGACTTCACAGTGCCGAGTTTCGCCCAGCCAGTGCTGCAGGCGAAAGGCTTGGCGGGCGAGGTATTGTATATTGACGACTTCGGAAATGTAGTTACGAATATTACAGGTGCTGACTTGAGAAAAGCCGGCATCAAAGTTGGAGAACGACTTGTCATCCGCTTGAAAAACAAATCTTATCATGCAAATCTTTCTACCGCTTACGGAGAGGGTGCGCCTAGATCACTGTTGGCGTTAATCGGCAGTCACGGCTTAATTGAAATTGCAGTGAATCAGGGCAGTGCTTCCGAAAAATTAAGAGTGAAAGTCGGCGATGCCATGAACATTGGGGAGAATGGTGATTCTTGAAAGAACGTTTCAGCAAATGTGTTGCGGTTTTAGACTCTGTCTGTCTTGTTCAGGTCTTGCAGTCTTTGGACGCCGTCAATTTCTTTGATATATGCTACGACGCTTTTGGGTACCAATGTTTCCCAGTTCTTGTCCTCAAGCATTCGCTTCCTCACTTCTGTTGCCGAGTACAGTTCCCTCTTGTGAAATGGACAGGGCTTCACCTTGAAATCTGCCTCTTTGAGAAGACGGCTGGTTAGCGGATCGTTAGCATAGGCTACTTCAAATTTTGGCGTGTAACCAGTTATTTCAGCCGCCCATAGCATGTGTCTGTGAACGTCTGGAACGGGCACTATCCAGCAGCGCTCTAGCTGAATCTTAGCCTCCTTCAAAGCGTGGTGAATCATGGTTAAGCGCTCGCCCGTTGTGAACGGATTGTCGATCCTATGACTGTACTGAGCGCTGCCGATCACTATGATTATTTCATCCACTTCCTCTAGAATGTCCATTATGACGGCTAAGTGACCCATGTGAAAAGGTTGAAAGCGTCCAACAAACAGGCCGCGTTTTACCATGGCCGTATTCTCCTCGCGAGTAGTTTCTTATGTGATGGCTTTTAAACCCTCTTGTATGTTCAAAAGCTTATTAGGTTGCCATGCGGAAATACTGCAGTCAACTAGGAGGAGTAGTTCTTGACTGAACAAGGGCAGCAGCAACCGTACATGTTTATCCCAGGCGCCACAACCATCGGCGTGGTCTGCTCCACCGGCGTCATCTTGGCTTCTGAGAAACGAATCTCTTACGGTTACATGGTGATGAGCCGCGTTGGCAAGAAAGTGTTCAAAGTCGCGGATGGCATTGGCGCAGCCTGTGCAGGCCTAGTCTCTGATATGCAGATTTTGATCCGCGAGGTTGAAGCCTACGCCAACCTGTTCAGGTTAGATGCTAACCGCCCGATAACGGTGAAGTCTGCTTCGAAGCTGATGTCCAGTCTCTTGTTTGCTAGACGAATGTTTCCGCTGATAACTCAAACCATTGTCGGCGGCATAGATGACGAAGGAGCATCGATTTATGTTCTCGATGTGTTGGGCTCGCTCATACCTGACAAGTATGCTGCTGTGGGCTCGGGCGCCGAAATCGCCTATGGGTTACTTGAAGAAGGCTACAAGGAAGATATGACAATTGAAGATGGCAAAGACCTAGTTACACGGGCAATGAAGTCTGCGATAAGTCGAGATGTGATGAGCGGCGACGGCATTGACTTTCTCATTATCACCAACGAGGGCATGGCTGAAGAGTCCATAAAATTCTAAACGCGACCCTTTTTGTCATCCGCCTCTTCCCTAACGTAAGGATAATAAGCGTTCGGTTCAGGTTATTCTGCAGTAAGAGCTTAGATTATTATGTCGTTTGAACTGACGCAAAAAGAGGGCGAATACCTAGTAACGCTGGCGCGAAGAGCCGCCAAAACCTATCTGACGAAAAGGCAAATTATTCAAGTGCCTGTTGATGCGCCGCCAAAACTTAAGAAGCAATGCGGTGTCTTCGTCACCATAAACACTGTTCAAGGTAAGCGCCATCAATTGCGAGGATGCATAGGGACTCCGTATCCTACCGCGCCGCTGGGCAAGGCAGTGATTGAGTCTGCCATAAGCTCGGCGTCGCAAGACCCGCGCTTTTCGTCGATGAGCCCAGATGAACTCGATCATGTCGTCTTTGAAGTCAGCGTGCTCACGCCGCCAGAACCTGTGAAAGTTGAAAAGCCGCGAGACTACTGCAGCGAAATCAAGGTGGGACGCGACGGCTTGATCGTGGAGCGCACCTACTGCAAAGGATTGTTACTACCGCAAGTGCCCGTTGAACTGGGCTGGGATGAGGAGACTTTTCTCTGCGAGTGTTGCGTGAAGGCGGGGCTACCTCCAGATTCATGGCTGCTAAACGGCACGAAAATCTATAAGTTCCAAGCCATAGTCTTCGAGGAAACCGCGCCAAAAGGCAGTATCTTGCGCAGGGAAATGAGTTCTAAATAGGCGTTGATCTACGATGTCGCTGCCAAGGAAAATCATGGAAACAAAGTTACGTAGATTTGTTGAAGAAGACGTTGGACACGGCGACGTAACCACATTCTGCACTGTGCCTTTCGGAACAGTTGCGGAGGCTGAGGTCATAGCGAAAGAGGAGGGCGTCATCGCAGGCTTGGAAGAAGCCTTGATATTTGCAGAGACTTTTGGGCTTCAAGCAGAGGCTTTGGTCAAAGACGGTTCGAGTGCCCGCCCCAAGACAAGACTACTGCATATCAAAGGCGACGCAGCCACAATGCTTACGATTGAGCGTACACTGCTGAACCTGCTGTCGATGATGAGCGGAATAGCCACGCACACGAATCGACTAGTTGAGAAGATCCGTAAGGCTGGGTACAAAGCAAGAGTTGCTGCTACGCGGAAAACAACGCCGGGCATGGCTTATTTTGAGAAGAAAGCTGTGATGGTTGGTGGCGCAGACTCTCATCGATGGGGCATGGACGACATGATTCTCATCAAAGATAACCACATAACCATCGTTGGCAACATAAGAGACGCAATCAAACAGGCTCGGAAAAAAGCCTCATTCTCAAAGAAAATCGAGGTTGAAGTATCTCGCGTAGACAACGTCTTGGAGGCAGCTAAAGCTCAAGTAGATATCATAATGTTGGACAACTTCACGCCCAAGCAGATCCAGAAAACCATTGAACTGCTGAAGAAAAACAAGCTGCGAACTGATGTTCTGGTTGAAGTAAGCGGCGGAATAAACGAGCAAAACATACTCAAATATGCAGCGATAGGCGTTGACATCATAAGCCTAAGTGAGATCACTCAGAACGCCAAGCCGCTTGACCTAAGTCTCGAAATCACCGATGTCAAGAAGCCACGTGCCTAAAGCGGAAGGACTAGAATTAGTTGCAGGCGGACAACCATCAAGTCTCAGTTGTTCTTTTAACCAAGAACTCAGCCTTGACAATTCAGAAAAGCATTGAATCCGTATTTGAGCAGACGCGCAAACCTGACGAGGTTGTCGTAGTTGATGGGAGTTCGTCTGATGGAACACTTGAGATCGTGAAAAATTATCCCGTGAAACTAGTGTCTGAGCCAGGCTTGGGTTTCGGATACGCGCGTAATCTCGGGGTAAAGAACGCGTCAGGCGATATCGTGTTCTTCATCGACTCTGATTGCTATGCTGAGCCAGACTGGATAGAGAAGGCTTTGCCTCATTTTCATTCCAACCCGGAGATAGTGGGCGTCACAGGTCAAACTCGCTTGTGGAACACTGAGAGTGGCGTTGCGCGTTTTCTGGCTCATGTGGGCGGCAGAATTAACATGCCTGCCGAGGAGAAAATAGTGAAAATCGCGCCGACAATGAATCTTGCTTTGAAACGTGAAGTGATAGATGAAGTAGGCGCATTTGACGACGATCTGATCCGATGTGAAGACACTGACCTAACTTATAAGATCAGTCGGAGCCACAGAATCGTGTATGATCCAAACGTTGTGGTGTGGTTCAAAGGCTCACCTAACCTTCGCTTTGCCTCGCGCAAATGCATTCGCCACTTTATCGGAGTTGGTCAACTCTTTGCCAAACACGGGTTGAAATCGGCTTTTGTGCGGTTTAACTTGCCCGTGCGAGGCTTTTTGCTGATTGCAGCTTTGTTTTCTCTTTTTCTGCTTCCATGGCACGTTCCGGCGATTCTGTTTTCCATCCTGCTGGCGGAATTCGTTTACAAGTCGGCGAAGTTGTACTGGCGTTATCGTGACTCCTGCGTGGTTTATTATGCAGTTTTCTTTACGTTCTGGTCTTTGGCAAGTTTCGCCATGTTCTATGGTCTCTACTTGGGACTGAGGAACAAAAAAAGAAAGAATTAGCTCAGTTAGAAACTATGTTTTGGGAGTTATCTCTAACAGCCTAAAGCCTCTTGCACAAGGATTAGGCATTTCTGCCAGTTCAACCTTTTCAAGCATTTTGCTATCGTCGCTGGCATGGCCTACCAAGTCCTCTTCGGCTGGCAGCAATGATTCCAACATTATTGCGTCCGTGTTTGTCTTGACTGTGCATCGGGCTGGAAGTCCAAGTTTGATAGTTTTCGTTTCTTTCACCGCTTTCTCTGCTGAATACAGGACAGCGTATGCGCCTGAAGTTAATTCGGCGATTCTCACTGGTATGCTCTCCTTGCCTATGGCGGAAACCTCAATGTTATATGCTTGTCTTATGTCAAGGGCAAGTTTTCTAAGTCTAGGCATGACTTTGAGCAAGTGCGCCCTCGCCCTGCTTGACAGAGAAAGCTGCGATAGACTGACTGCTGACAGTTCTTCAAGGTTCAAGCCTCCAAGTGACACATCCAAGTGCACCACATCAGCTTTGTTTGTCTTCAAAAGGTTCGCACATAGTTCAAGCTCATGCACAACCAGTTGATATCCATCTTCAACTTGCACGAAAATGGGTTCTGCAATGCATGTTGTCGCTTTGGTGAAGGGAGGTTCAACCAAGGCGGCGCAAGCGGCGACAACTTGCAGTGGTTGATAAACGTCGTTCAGTATAGCAGCGGCTGAATCCGCGGCGACTACTTTCAATAAACCAACTCCGAAGGCTCTATGTCCTTTTGTTATGAACTATCTGAAAACATTTATCTTCTGCGCTTGGCTGAGTACTAATTTGGCCGAATGACGACTACATTCGTATGAATGGATGATTGCATCAGAGTTACGCTGACGGCCTTCCACGATCAGTGCGATTTTTGGGCTTGAGCTCGAAGTAATGCAACGTTTTTCCATTGGTCTCGCGCAAGATTCAGGTTGCTTAGCACGCTTCCATGAATGGAGTAGAATATGTAGCAAAGGTACGTGCATTGAGCACACTGACTGTACTGGTTCCTCAAGTTGTCTAAACGCGGGCTGCTCCACACGTCTCTTAGCTCAAGAATCGAGGCAGCTGGCTCTTGGCGATGGCATCCAGCCACTCTGCCCAACGCATCAACTATCAAGAAGCTTTTGAGCGCTTTGCAATTCCATGTTCTCTGTCCCGTGAGGAAGAACTGCTTTAACGCTTCTAGCGTCTGTGTTGTTATGAACACACCCGACCGCTCTTTCTTCATTTGCATTAAGCCGTCGAAAGCCTTGACTGCGGCTTCTCTATCAGTGATTTCGAACTCGTCGGTCTTCTTCCCGATGCCGAACATTGGATTCTCGGATGGATAGTCATAGGCGTAGAGGCAATACCACACTGGAACACCTTTGTCAGTGAAGTAGCGTGTGAAGTCCAGTATCTCGTATAGGTTTAGTTGGGAGATGGTGGGTGAGACTCCGACTCGTATGTCTTCTGCGTTAAGTGTTTCAATGGCGTTCATCGCGTTTTTCCAAGCGCCTTTCACGCCGCGTATGTGGTCGAACTTTTTTTCGTCTAAGGTGTCAAGTGATATTGAGACGAAATCCGCCTTACGCAGGGCATCGATTTTCCTTGGGGCTATGCTTCCGTTGTCGTATATCGTTGTTACGAAATAGCGTGAAGAGTAATCTATGATTTCGTCGATGTCGTCTCGCAGGAGAGGGTTGCCGCCAGATAAAACAATTTCAACCACGCCCAAGTCTCGAAGGACGCCTAGTCCTTTCTTAACGTCGTCTGTTGTGGCTTCTTGAGGGCATCTTTTCTCTCGCCACACATTGCATCCTCGACAGCGATAATTGCATCTGCTGGTCAGGAGCCACTGTGCATGATATGGGCGGTTGGGCGTGAGAGAACGCTTCAGAATGCCCAAGACCTTCTGAGAAGAGAACGTCAATGGCTGCGGCTCCGACTAATGAATGGGTATTTTCATCCCTTACGACAAACGTTTACTCGGCAGTCGTCAGTTTAAACTTTGTGTGTTTTCAGCCCACATGAAGCGATGTTGCACTTCTACCGCACTGGCTTCCATTCTGGTGAAAGCGGTTTTCCACGAAGGATGAAGAAAATGTAGTCAACTATCCATGTGCCCACTACTCTTCGAAAGCCAAGTTTCCTGAATCTTCTCAACGACTCGTACACTGTCAAGTCTGTGATAAAGACGAATTTCCCCTGCTTCGATAAGCGGTTGGCTAGGTCGTGGTCCTCTAAGCACGGCATGGTTTCGTTGAAGCCTTTAGCTTTTTGGAAGGCAGTCTTTCTCACCGCGAAGAATTCGCCTCTTGAGTGAGGTTTGAACTTGCACGTGGCTCGGATCACTAGGTTGTAGAGTCTGAAGAATACTGCTGTCACGATTTGGTTGCGAAACGGCATGATGTTGCATGTGGCGCCTGCCACAGTTGAATCCCTAAAGGTTTGGAACACTTTTTCCATGAAACTCGCTGGAATGCTAACGTCTGTGTCTAGGAATATGAGTATGTCGCCTTTGGCTTTTCTTGCGCCGTAGTTTCTTCCCGCCGCTATTCCTCTTTTGTCTATTCTGTAGACGTGGGTGGCGAGGCCGTTTGCAACTTCAACTGTTTTGTCTCTGCTGCCTGCGTCTACGACTATGACTTCGACTGGAGGTTTCAAATGCCTCAGTTGTGAGAGAGTGGCTGCTATGTAGTCTTGTTCCTGAAGAGTAGGAATGATAATGGACACTTGGGGCTCTTTGTCGGGCAACTCTATATTCTTCCATTACCTTGATTTCATACGGGTCGTTTCAGCGCTTTCCACAAGTCTTCTTTAACAGGTTTTGTCAAGTCAAGTTTGGTTCCATTCTTTCTGACGAGGTAAACCTTGTCTTCGTCGTCAATGATCTTTCCTACAATTGATGCTTTGATGCCCTTTTTTTCCAGGGCTGTCATTATTTTGTCGGCGTTTTCGGGGTCAGCACAGATTATGAGTGCTCCTGAGCTTATGGTTTTGAGCGGATTAATGTTCAACGCCTTGCAGATGGCAGTGGTTTCTTTGCTGATCGGGATTTTTTCTTCGTGGGCGATTAGTCCAGTTTTAGATGCCCATGCAATTTCTTGCAAGCCACTTGCAATGCCGCCTTCGGTGGCGTCGTGCATGGCGTGAACTTCGCCTGCTTCAATTGCGGTTAGAGCGTCTTCAACTACGCTTGTCATCTTTATGAACCGCTTGGCGTTTTCAAGCGTTTTCATGCCGATTTTGCTTTGTAGCTGTTTGGCTAGTTCTGATGCGAGGATGGCTGTGCCTTCTATTGCGGCGCCCTTTGTCACGATTATGAGGTCGCCTGGCTTGGCTCCGCCCGTTCTCACGAATTTGCCTTTAGAAGTCTCCCCTATGGCTGTCGTGATAACTATAGGTTGGTTTACGCTTGGCGTGATTTCGCTGTGCCCGCCGACGACAGCAACTCCCAGTTTTTTGGCTGCTCCGTCGATTTGACTTGTCAAGGTCTTCAGTTGCTTACGTGTTGTGTTTTGGGGCAGCAAGATGACTATCAGCAGCCATAGTGGTCGTACGCCTCGAGTTGCGATGTCGTTGGCGCACACGTTGACGGCTAGCCAGCCTAGGTTCTCAACAGCGCCCGTAATCGGATCAGAGTGAACCACCAGGGCTTTTTGTCCAAAGTCTATGACCGAGGCATCTTCGCCTATGTTCGGTCCTAGAAGGACGCGTGCATCCTTTGTTCCAAGGTGGCCTAGCACGATTTGCTTGAGCAGGTTTGGTTCAAGCTTACCTGTCTCCAACGAGTCTGAAGCCATAGTTTAGGTCTCCTTGGTCAACGTTACAATTCTGACTGGTTTATTTAAAAGCTAACTGAGTTTCCACGTGTTGCTTCAAGCTTTAAGAGACGGCAAAGAACGCCAAATGGTCCTGACGATTGGAATGGACACGGCGAGTCCTACGAGCATTTGTCCTATGTTGATTGGAATCTCCGCCACGGCTATAACTGAAATGCCGAATAGCGGGCCGATGAAGAACTGTTGATATAAGAAGTAGCCTGTTACCATCGTTAAGCCGCCTGTTAAAACTGTGAACGTGAGCCAACCAAACTCGGGTTCGAAGACGAAGCCAGAAAAGGCAAGAAGTAGCAGTACGATGGCGCCTATAACGTACCAGATTTCCTTTGGGACGTCGAGCGTTAAGCTGGGGTTTGAGGCTGGCGGAAAGCCTAGATAGAGTTCAACTTGCCCGCTGTAGTAGGTGGAGCCAATGCTGGCTAGAAGAACACCTATCACTAAGCCTATTAGGAATGTGAATGCTCTCCATTGAGTTTTTGTCAGTTTCATCAGTTTTCTTCGTGCCAGTAGTCCGACTACTGCGCCTTCGCAGGCTTTTATGATTAAAGTTGCTGGAGCGTAGTACCAGTAGCCTAGAAAAAGGTCTGCGAGCATTGAGCCGACGCCTCCGCCGAAAGCGCCAATAATTGGACCTAAGAGCAGAGCGGTGGCGAAGACCATGATTTCGCCTATGTTGAAGAAGCCTCTTGTCTGGGGCACGTAGACAGAAAAGACGGTTGTGGCAACAAATACTAGAGCTGTGAAAACTGCTGCTAATGACAGTTGTATGGTCTTTGATTTGAGAGGAGATGTAATCATTCACTTTTTCTCTTGGAGCCATCGCCCGGTCAAAAGGGGAGATTGCTTCCGATGGATGTAATAGCTGGGAATATTTAAGAAATTGCCGGAGTGTTTAATGCGCGACTCGGCAGGTATGGAACGAGGGCAAAGGTTTAGCTTCGCTGTGGCAGTTTGTCAACTTTTTGTGGCTGCTTAGCGAAGTATATGTTTCTTTCAGTTTGCAGATCCTGTGTGTATTGGACTTCGCCGGTGATTTGGCAGTCAGATTCGATGTCTAGGTTTTCTCCGTAGAGGCTGCGGGCTTGGCTGTGTTCTTCCATGTGTATTCTTTTTGCGTAAACATCTTCGACTCTTGCTCTGCCTTCTATCTGCACTTCATCAGCTCTTATTGGACCTGTTACTTCGCCGCGTCTGCCGATTCTGACTCTTGATGCTGATACGCCTGATTCAGTGGCTATTGAACCGCCTACGTCAACGTCGGTTGTGGCGGTTATGCTTTTGGCTCTGGCGCTGCCTCCAACGTCTAGGTCGTAAGCAGTCAAGTCGCCTCCAACGTCCACCCTGCCTCCAACATCGATTTTTCCCTCAAGTTGAAGCGAGCCGCCAACCTTTGCGACGCCGCCTGCATCGATGCTCTTGCCCTTGCCTGATCCTGAGATTTCTACAACTCCGCCAACGTCGATTTCGCCAAACTGCAGGTCGCCTTCGACCTTGCAGACTCCGCCGACATCAATGTCGCCACCTACATTCTTGCCATTTAGTCTCACTACACCGCCCACGTCTATTGACTTGAACTCAAGTGATTCTCTGGATGCGAACGAGCCGCCCACATCTATATCGCTTATGCTTCCGCCTGCCACTTTGGCGCTGCCGCCAACTTCGAGTTTTTCAATTTTGACTTTTGACTCAATGTGCACCGAGCCGCCAACATCGATGCTTTGTGCTTCGACTTCTCCTGTGGCTGAGAAACTTCCGCCCACGTCAATGCTTTCGGTTTTGGTGTTGCCTTTAACCTCTAGCTTGCCGCCTATGTCAACGGTTTCAGCTTCAAGATCTTTGCCCACCGATAGTTTGCTGTCTACATCCACTGTTCCAGCGTGCATGTTTCCTTCAACTACAAGCTGAGCCTTTGCGTTGTCACCCCAGTGGAAGCCGAAGCCGTTGCTTATTTTCACGTGGTCTTTGACTTCTAAATCGCCTTTAACTATGATGTGGCCTTCGCCGTCGAGGCTTTGGGCTGAAAGGTTGCATTCAAACGTGCAGTCGCCCCGGCAGTGAACTGCGCCTGTAACTGTGACTTTTGGTGGTGTGCCTTCGCCTCTGATTACTGCAGAGTCTCCTGTTGTGAGGTCGCCTTGCACAACGCCTAATGTTTGAACTGCTCTGGAAGGGGCTTCATTTGGCATGTATGTTTCACCTATGATGGAATTAGCCGTTGGCGTGAGTATTTAAGGCGACGCATATGTGGAACGCACTTAGGGTAGTCACAAGTTGTTACTTATAATGATTGAGAAATGAGCTTTTGACTTCGGTGACATGGATGGTAGCGACTATGCACGTGCTCAGCATTTAGTCTTGATCATTGTTGTTTCGCCGTAGCTCTTGAACTCCTCGCCTTCCTTAGCCATCTCGAGACCCACAGCTACCTTGTCTGCAGAGATTTTCTTTATGAAAGACCGCCAGCGTGTGCCTTGAAAGCTCTTCGACAACGGCTCCATGGTGATGTCAAACCTGATTTCGTTCTCGTTTCTCAAGTATTCCACTTCATTGTTGACAAACCCGTAGGAAAAGAACGTTTTACGCTTAAACTTCTGCTCATTTCCGTCAAAGAACATTATGCCAATGCTTCTGTTGACTGGTTTGTTGCCGCTCCATGCTTCGCGTCTTTCCATGATGAAGCTGTCGCTTGGCTCACACGAGTAGACCGCTGTTCCCTTGATGATTTCGGTTTCGCCATACTGACCTTTCGTTTCGCCCTTCCATTCGCCAACGAGGAATTTCCAGTTGTCCAACGGAGAAACCAAAGTCAAAACACCGCCATGCAATTTCAGTAGTTCTTGGATTCTACAGCACGTTTAGCCCATAAAAATCATGCGGAACCTTGTTACGCTATCAAGCGCCAACATTATATCTCACTAGTAACTAGTCGGATTCTCATGGAATCCAAACTGCTGCAAAAACTTGCGAACAAAACCATGACTAAAGAAGAACTTCTCCGAAATGTTGAACAGAACTTCGCCCTTCTCCCTGAAGTGCTTAACGGAATCTCATCACCAGAAGCAGCGATTAGATACGGTTGTGCCAAAGTGCTAATCGATTTGAGTGCAACGCACCCAGAAAAATTGTACGCCTACATGCATGTTTTCATAGATCTTTTAAACAGCAAGCACAGGATTCTCGTTTGGAGCGCCATGACAATCATTGCGAATCTGGCAAAGGTTGACGTGGACAGGAAATTCGACGCCGCATTTAGCAAATACTACAGTTTCTTGGATGATGAATACATGGTCACTGTGGCTAACGTGGTGGGCAACTCTGGCAAAATCGCCTCTGCAAAACCCCACCTCATCCAAAAAATAACTAACGAACTTCTAAAAGTCAATAACATCTCGACAGCTCCTCATTTGACAGAGGAGTGCAGGAGAGTCATAGCTGAAAAGACCATCAAATCCTTCGACATGTTCTTTGATAAGATCGGTTCAAAAGAGAGAGTCGTCTCCTTCGTAAAGAAGCAACGTAATAGTTCGAGAAGAACCCTAAGAATTGAGGCAGAACGCTTTCTTGCTAAATGGAACCAGTAAAATCGCTGTTGAAACTGTTCCTTGAGTAACAGCACAGGCCGCTATTCTGGCAGTTTTTCAGCTAAGGCGGCGAACATTTTCTGCATTTTCTGGTAGGCTTCCAAGTATTCCAAGCCTCTCTTAGTTATCCTGTACCGTTTAGAGTCGCCCACAAACTCTTCTTTCACAAAACCCCTTGAAGCTAGAAAACTCAGAAACTTCTTGGCTCTGTCCACGGGCAAGTTAGCGCCGTAAGAAGCCCTAGTTAAGGCGCAGAGCTCCCGCTTCATAACAATGTCAAGCAAGTCGGCGAAGATCTCGTAGCGCGTCCTCCGCTCCAAGCTGAAACCCTCAGGAATACCACATTGCACTGACACTACATAAAAGAATGTTTTCCTAAGAAAGGTAGAGGAAGGCCTTAAGGGTCAATAGTCTTCTTCTTTCTTACAGTCTTTCAGTCACACGCAAGACTTATGTCTCATAAACTCTATGTTGAAAGCGAAGGATACGGCTCGGTGAAATGGTTATGGTGTCTTGCTGGAAATGCGGGGCTCAATTAGCTGAAAACGCCAAGTACTGCCATATCTGCGGCTCAGCCGTGAAAACTCGCGTAGAGGAGTTCTCAGTCTCAGCCGACAATCTCATTGAAAAAATCAAGCAGCTCTTTCATGAGGGCAATGTCACAAGGATTGTGATTAAGGATGAACGCGGTAAGACTCTTTTTGAAATGCCTGCAACCGTGGGTGTAGTCGGCGCCATTCTAGCTCCATGGCTTGCCGCGTTAGGCGCGATAGCCGCTTTGGCAACACGCTGCACCCTAGTGGTAGAAAGAGCAGAATAGTTCTCAGACCTAAGCAGAGTCCTCAATCTTCTTCAGTTCGTTGGTTAGTTCCTTCAATAGCATTTTCAGGTTTGGGCTCACTGTCACAGGGTAGTGAGGCGCTTTTCTCAGCCGCTTGTACCTGTCGGGCAACTTGGAAAGGTTTTCCAAAGTGTTTTTCCGTATCTCTTCAAGCCGGGGCAGTTCATATACTACTTCGCCTTTCTCTACCACTTTGATCAACAGTGGTGTGCCTTCAACCTTCTCGTCATGTAACCCAATGATATCCTTCACAAAGCAGCCGCTCTTGTCCTCAACTCTGAACACCTGCTTTCTTGCTGGAAGAGTTATCTTGCCCTGACTCAGCTTCATAGTTGGCACAAACTTTCCCGACTTGTTCATCTTCTCGCACAACTTGTAAATAACGTCAACATACGGTCTGTCCTGAGACGTGCTCATTCGAGTGCCAACACCGAAAGAGTCAATCTTCGCACCTCCACGCAACAACCCCTCAATCTTATGCTCGTCCAAATCGCCACTGGCGAAAACCTTCACGTAGCCCAGACCTTTCTCATCCAGCATCGCACGGACTTTCTTGCTTATTTCAACCAAATCCCCACTGTCGATCCTGACGCCGCCAAGTCGGAAGCCCTTTCTCTCCAACTCTTTCGCAACAACCGCCGCGTTTTCCGCGCCTTTGACATTATCATACGTGTCGATTAGAAACGTGGAACTTCTCGGGAAAGTCTTGGCAAAAGCCCTGAAAGCTTCAACCTCGTTGTCGAAAAACATAACAAAAGAATGAGCCATCGTTCCAAAAACCGGAATACCATACTTCATTCCAGCTAACACGCTGGAAGTGCCATCACAACCCGCGATGTAACTGCACCGCGCCGCCTTCATTGCAGCATCCGTGCCATGGGTTCGTCTCAGACCGAACTCAACCACGGCTCTGCCTTGCGCCGCACACACGACTCGGGAGGCTTTAGTGGCAATCATCGTTTGCAAGTTAACGGTGTTCAACAGGAAAGATTCGACAAGTTGGGCTTCAATTATCGGAGCTGTGACTCTGATCAAAGGTTCATCCGCAAACACAACGGTGCCCTCGGGAACTGCCCAAACCTCGCCTGAAAACCTGAATCCACGCAGGTAACTGAGAAACTCGTCCTTAAACCCGCGTGTCCTCAAGTAATCGATCTGAGCTGTAGTGAACCTCAGGTTCTTCAGGTATAGGAGCACTTGCTCCAGACCCGCAAAAACATAGTACGACCTTTCAGCTGGAAGTTTTCGAATGAACAAGTCAAAAGTAGCTGATTCAGTTCGTTTGTTGTCAAAGTAGCTGGCACACATGGTCAACTCGTACAAGTCGGTGAGCAGACTCATGTTGTCTTCGGTTACGAAATCGAAACCGCGTGGTGTATTCGTTGGTTAGGTCCCTTCTTTTAAGTCCACTTCTTTTTCAACAGCTCTGTCGACGTTGCTATCTTTGGTCCATAGGCTTTTTTCATGAATTTGAGGGCGGCTTCTTGAGTTGCCGCGTCAACTGCTTCCACACAGTCTTTGGGGATAAGGATATTGTAGCCTTGGAAAAACGCGTCCGCAGCAGTGTGCTGAATGCAGATATCCGTCACCACGCCAGTTAGAACAACAGTGTCAACATGCAAGTCACGAAGCATTTGATCTAGACCCGTGCCTTGAAAGGCACTGTACTTCCTCTTGAAAACCCGAAAATCACCCTTGCGAGGCTTCAACTGGTCAATTACTTCAGCGCCCCATGATCCCGCCTCAGCGTGCTTGCCCCAAACGTTAAACTCAGGATCTACTTCAGGCAAATGTGCGTCGGTGGCATAGATGACAGGGATTTTCTGTTCTCGGGCGTAATCCGACAAAGCCTTGATGTTGGGAATGATCCTTGCCGCTCTGTCACTTTTGAACACGCCGGTGACAAAATCGTTAATCATGTCAATGACTATAACTGCAGCTTTCAAAGTGAACTGACTCCTTTTTTCGCTTGTTACTTCTGCGTTGAGTTGTTCAACAAAAGCTTTTCCCAAAACCTTGCGACTGCAAGGTAATGCAGAACCGTCTACGAGGCTGAGGATATCCAGAGCAAGGCTTGGACAAACCCCACTTCAACCAGCGCCGCTATGAAGAACACAGCGTAGATGAACGCCAAGTCTCGGGTTTTGAGGCTTTTCTTCAAGGTTTTCTTGATCGCTTGATAAATGCCGTAGCCTTCAATCAGTCCAGCTGGTAGACTTAACAGTATGACCATGGCTAACGTGCTTACTTCAACCTGCCCCCTAACCAGTGTGCTAGCTCTCAGAATGCTTATCAAGAGAATCATAGTCGCGAACACAACGGCGAAGACTTCCGGGTTGTGAAGTACCACGTACTCGATTTTTCGTTTCGGCATGAAAGCCAAGACGACTTCGACGTAAAACGCCATGCCCAAGATGATAAGAGAGATCGCTAAAACATTGTGGATGAAAAGCAACACCACACCTAACGGCGGATTCGTGAAGCTGTCCCTGATGTAAACAAAGAATGAAGTGTTCTCAACGTAAGCCAAGACCAAAAAGAAAAGGAACACGAGACCAAGCAGGACAGTGCGCTTCTTTCCACTACTCATGCCTAAGCCGTAACAGACAAGCCATTACAAGTCTTTTGTGAAGCCTAAATCCCTACGTAAAAAACTGAAAGCAACGCTAGAAGACGAGTCATGTTTCTCTTTTTATCTCGAAGATCACGGTTCCACCAGCAGTGTAAGGCGGTCCAGGGTCCAAACATTGAACGTAGCCTACGTTTCCTTCATGGACAGCCAAGCCTAGGTCTTTGAAGCTGACGCCACGTGCCAGCGGAACCAGCATGGACAACATGGAACCCAAAGCATGAACACACAACGCATCACTCTTATCCACATCAATCTTGGGCGATTCCACAACAATCCTGTCTCCAACCCTATGGACAGGGCAGTGTCCACGAATCTCTTTAACCGTCAGAACCAACCTGTGAACCTTGCTCATCAATGCCCAACCCCTAACCATCTATAGTGGGTGAATTGAACATAAAAACCGCTCCAACATTAGGTGAAGACAAAGATTAAAAGCCTCAGCTTGCTTGAGAACTTCTGCTGTTTGACAGCCGGGGTGGCCGAGCCGTTAGGCGGCAGCCTGCAGAGCTGCTCTACATGGGTTCAACTCCCATCCCCGGCTCCAACGGACAAACCCATGTAACCTGTAATCGGAGTTCTTGAGCAGATGGATTCTGCAACAGGATGTGCTGCCCTCTAAGCGTTCTCAGGTTATTGATGCATCTCTAAACGAGATATGATTGAAACGTTTGGAAATGTTCTAGAATTTTGTTTCATAATTCATTTATAGTAGCGAGAACTGCAATAGACTTCCATGGGGCATTTGATCAGCGTAGCTGCCCCTGCCTCGGTTTATGTGAAAAGGAGGTGAGAAAGCAATGAGAAAGATGCTAGTGGCGTTTTTCACACTGAGCATGGTTGCGCTTCTGTCCGCGCTGTCGATGCCAGCAATTTCAGCACAGCCCAACGAGCCTCTTAGATGCGAAGTGTCTTTTCAGCTCAATTGGGATTGGGTTGGGTTCGGGGGCTCATCGCCCTACACTTGGATCGGAGCCATTTCAGGAGACATCGAAGGAACAGCCACACTCAGTCTAATCAGTGCCAGTTTCCCAGGCATCACAGAACACTACTCCGAAACATGGACCATCACAACAACCGACGGCTCAATCACCATGTATCAAGAAGGCGTATGGAGCTTCAAAAGCTTCGAATTCAAATCCAACGGCTGGGTAACAGCAGCCACCGGAGCATGGGCATACCTGCTTGAAAGCGACGCCCACGTACGCGGCGCAACAACACCATTCCCGGTTCCTCCACCCACACCTGTAACAGGCACAGGCATAATGTGGATCTGCGGCTACGCCGAGTAAACAATAAAGCGTCACCACACGATTCTGCATACCGCCATGCAACCCAAAACCCAAAACACGAAACAGAAAGCTCCTTCAACACACTGCAGCCAACATAGAAGTAGTCAACGTACACGCGGCGCAGACTACTACTTCTAAACCTGAACAAGCTCAGTATTATTACTGATTCTAACCGAAAGTTAACGACTCATAAAACAGAAACATACCTTCACCTCAACACAACCCACCATTCAAGAAGTTGTTGTAACAAAACACTACGCTGGTCAACAACAACTTTAACACGCCACGGCCCCCTCCAAACATAACATTCTTCTCGTTGATGTCACCGGAACACTCTGACGACGACATCCACACAGCTTCAAGAACATATGTACCCGCATCATCGCAGAAGAAGGCATAAGGGGCATAACGCCTTCTTCTTTTGAAATTACTCTTCCCGCAGCCACAGCTATTTGAATGATGATGTCACTAAGAACAGTTTGACGACGACACCCACACAGCTCTATTTGGATCATAACAGTAATTGAATGCAGAAACCCTCGGTATTATTACTGTTTCTAAGCGAAAGTTAATAACATCTGAAACAGAAACCAGAGAGAAGTCTGCGAGGACCCGTTTCTAAACCCGTGTTAATCCAATGTTGACTGCATTTTCCGATACGTCTTCAAGAGCTTCGGGTCTTCCCTCTGATCAATCCTAACTCTTAACGCCTGCAGCTCCTTCTTAACCTCGTTAACCAACCGCTCTGTCTCTTTGTCCAACATTCACAACTTCCTTGCACTCATAAACTCAAGGTCAAAGGATTTTACGCTTATGAATCCAGAATACACACAAGCACTACCCAGTGACTTTTCTATTCCACACAGCCAAAAAAGGCTACGACTATTTTAGTAACCTTTATAACGCTTGATTCTAATCAGAAACAGCGAAACACCATAACCAGATGAAAACCCATGGGTCACCGCAAAGTCAGCGCTCCTAAACGTGGTTCACTATCTTATCTGCCGAAAGGACGCGCTGCCAGCCCAACCGGACGCATACGCTACTGGCCAAGCCTAAAAGCTGACGCTCCTTCTCTCCTAGGCTTCATGGGCTACAAAGCAGGCATGACCCACGTAATCATGGTAGAGGACCAACAGGGCTCACCAAACTTCGGAAAGGAAGTAGCCAAGCCCGCGACCGTAATCGACACACCCCCAGTCACAATAATCGCAGTACGCGCTTACCAGCGCACCGCATACGGATTGAAAACACTAACCGAAACATGGATGAAAAACCCACCCAAAGACATCAACCGCCTAACAACACCACCCAACAACCCAGATCCAGAGAACGGACTCAAAAAAATCGAAGACAACCTAGCACAGATAAACCAAATACGCCTACTAGCAGCCACACAACCACGACTCGCAGGAGTACCCAAAAAGAAACCCGAACTCATCGAAATCAAAATCGACGGCGCAACAATCAAACAGCAACTAGACTACGTTAAACCCTTACTCGGAAAAACCATAAGTATAACCGACGTCTTCAAGGAAGGACAATACCTAGACGTAATAGCAGTAAGCAAAGGCAAAGGAATCCAAGGCGTCATCAAACGCTGGGGCGTCAAAATCCGAGACCGCAAAAGCCGAAAAATGAAACGCGGCGTAGCCACACTCGGACCATGGAACCCCCACCGCGTATTATACACGGTGCCACGAAGCGGACAAATGGGCTACCACCAAAGAGTCGAATACAACAA
Source organism: Candidatus Bathyarchaeia archaeon (assembly GCA_035283685.1). Lineage (NCBI taxonomy): Archaea > Thermoproteati > Candidatus Bathyarchaeota > Bathyarchaeia (SeqCode) > Bathyarchaeia archaeon. The sequence continues at coordinate 124,419 of DATETJ010000004.1, read as the reverse complement.
ACGCATCTTAAAAATCGGCACCGACGGCACAGAAATCACACCCAAAGGCGGATTCCTACGCTACGGACCCGTAAAAGGCACATACGCGGTTCTGAACGGAAGCGTACCCGGACCCACCAAACGCCTCATAAGACTCAGAATACCAGCCAGACCGCCAAGTCGAGTACCAGAAGCACCACCAAAAATAATGGAAATCTCACTTCAATCACCACAAGGATGAGAGTCAGCACATGGGCAAAACAACCAGCAAAATCTTCGACCTACAAGGGAAACCCATACCCAAAGCCAAAGTTCAAGTCCCGCCAGTTTTCAAGACGCCGTTGAGGCCAGACGTAATCAAAAGAGGCGTCATCACTCTACAATCACACCGCTACCAACCACAAGGCAGAGACCCCTTAGCAGGAAAACGCAGAAGCGTCGAATCACTAGGCGCAGGACACGGCATGGCCCGCGTGCCCAGACTCAAAGCAGGCGGACAAACAGCCGCTTTCGGCGTAGGCATAGTCAAGGGACGACAAGCATTCCCACCAGTATCCCAAAAAAAAATCTACAAAAAAATCCCAAAAAAAGAAATGCACCTAGCCATACGCTCAGCCTTAGCCGCCACAGGAACCAAAGAGCAAGTCGCAGCCCGAGGACATATAGCGGACATGATCAAAGACTTCCCCCTAGTCGTAACAGACGACATACAAACCCTCAAAAAAACAAGCCAAGTCGAAGACGCCTTCCTCAAACTCGGACTATGGCCTGACATCGTACGAGTTAAAGAAAGCCTCAAAGAACGCGCTGGAAAAGGCAAAGGACGTGGCAGAAGACTAAAACAAGCAGTTGGACCCCTACTGGTCATAGCTGAAAACGGCGGCATCGCCCAAGCAGCACGCAACCTCCTAGGCGTGGACATAACAACCGTCAACAACCTAAACGTAGAACTTCTTGCACCAGGAACCCACCCCGGAAGACTCACAGTCTGGTCAAAATCAGCCTTCGAAAAACTAAACGAACTATATGCCTAAGAAAGGAGAACCAAAACTCATCATGGACCCATACAGCGTAATCCTGCACCCCATCATGACCGAAGTTGCCAGCCGCATACTGGAATCCGAAAACAAACTCGTCTTCGTCGTCAACCTCAAAGCATCCAAAGCCGACGTAAAACGAGCGGTGGAAGAACTCTACGAAGTAAGAGTGGAAAAAGTCACAGTCAACATTACACACAAAGGCGAAAAAAAAGCCTTCGTCAAACTGCACCCAGATTACAAAGCCGCAGACGTCGCCATCAAACTAGGCATGCTCTAAGCGCCTCCAAGCCTTTTTGAAAAAACCCAATTCTAACAGAGAATGCGCTGTCGGCAAAAACTTATAACCCAAACCACAGACTAGCCTCAGTCATATTTCAAAACAATCAGCATGGTGCACAGTCTATGGATAAAGAGAAAGAAGAGATACGCGTAGTGTGCTACGGTGTAGGCGCAGTAGGTAGCCGCATAGCACGCTTCCTACTGGAAAAACAGGGAGTACGAATCGTAGGCGCCATAGACGTAGCCAAAGACAAAGTCGGCAAAGACCTCGGCCAAGTGCTCGAAATCGGGAAAAAACTCGGTGTAACCGTATCCGACGACATTGACAACGTCATGAAAAAAGCCTGCGCCGACGTGGTCGTCCATGCCACTAGCTCTTACCTAAGAGATGTTTATTCACAAATAGCGCCTGTAGCCACATACGGAGTCAACGTGGTCTCAACCTGCGAAGAACTCTCCTACCCATACCTCTCTGAACCCGAGCTGGCAAAGAAACTTGAGGCATTAGGAGTCAAATACGCCATGTCCTTCCTGGGCACAGGCATCAACCCAGGCTTCCTCATGGACACACTAGTCATCACGCTCACAGGCGTATGCCAAAAAATAGACAAAATAAAAGTCAAAAGAGTAATGAACGCCGCAACCCGACGCGTGCCATTCCAAAAGAAAGTAGGCGCCGGACTCACAGTGGCTGAGTTCAAAAAGAAAATGGCAACCAAAGAAATCACAGGCCACGTAGGACTTGCACAATCAATCGGCATGGTAGCCGCAGCGTTGCGATGGCAGTTGGACAAAATCCAAGTTGAACAAGCAGAGCCTGTCATAGCCAAAGAAGAAGCCAAAAGCGAAGCCATAACAGTCAAGAAGGGACAGGTAGCCGGCTTGAGACAGATTGCCAGAGGCGTAATGAAACGAAAAGACGCAATCACACTCGATTTTCAAGCCTACATAGGCGCAAGAGAGGAATACGACGCCATAACCATCGACGGTGTGCCCCCAGTGCACCAGAAGATTTCACCCTGTGTCCACGGAGACCTAGCCACAGTCGCCATAATAGTCAACTCCATACCAAAAGTAATGAACGCAACCCCGGGCCTACTCACCATGAAAGACCTGCCCGTTCCCGTGGCAGCAGTCGAAGACATGAGAAAATACCTTTAAGAACCAGTTTTCTTGACGACACAGTGATTCAACTTGGACACAGAACAAAAAGCCTACATGATAGACCAAACCGTGTCCATGGACCTTCCAGCCCGACGAGTAGTGCGTCAACTCTACGAAGCAGCTTTGAAGGCGAATGCCGGCAAGCATCTTTGCCTGAGCGCCGCCCAAAAGCTCACGGAACGCATGAACAAGGGAGACCATGTCCTTCTACTCACAGGATTTGCTATCCCACCAATGAACATCCCCGAGACAGATGGACCAATAGGCGCTGCTGTGCTGACCAAGTCTCTAAAGGCAATCGACCTCAAACCAATCCTCATAACAGACGAATCATGCCTCAAAGTAGTGAAAGCGGCAGCGCCCGGAACTGAAGTCCTCCAATTCTCAGTCGATCCGAAGCAAGCTCATTCTCAAGCAGAGCATGTACTGCAGAAATACAACCCAACAGCACTCATAGCAGTTGAGCGGCCAGGGTGGAACAGCAAACGGGAATATCATAACATGCGCGGCTTGAACATATCCAACACTGTGGGCAAGACAGACTACCTATTCACTTTAGCCCAGAGACACGATGTCTTAACGATAGGCATCGCAGACGGCGGAAACGAACTGGGATGCGGACTCATAAGCCAAACCGTGCGCAAACATGTACCCTACGGCGCCAAATGCCAATGCCCCTGCAACAGCGGCATAGCAGCAGCCACCCCAGCCGATGTCCTAGTTGTCAGCGGCGTTTCAAATTGGGGAACCTACGGCATCGCCGCCTGCCTGAGCCTGCTCAAAGGCATACCATACACTCACAACAAGAAAGCCGAAATGCAGTTGTTCAATCGCATCGTGAAGGCTGGGGCAATCGACAGCATACTCCAGGAGCCCAAGCCATACGTCGACGGCTTGTCACCCAGCCTCAACGGTTTGGTAGTTGATCTTATATCTGCGATCACAAACGCTTAACTTGTGACCAAGAATGCCGCTTAAACATGCAGGAGTTCACCCAAAAGGATCGCTGAAGCTATCCGATGTTATAGAATCTGTCAAGAAGCATCCAGATTATAATAAGGTGGGCGCGGTGACCCTTTTCGTAGGCGTGGTCAGAGGCGAAACAAAACAGGGTGAATCTGTCAGCCGCTTGCAGCTTGAAGCCTATGACGAAAAAGCCGACCAAAAACTCGAGCAGATTTGTGAAGACCTTCAAGCCGAAAAAGGCATAGTTGACGTGCAGGTTCATCATTTCATAGGCGAGTTTGAACTGGGCGAAGACTTGGTCTATGTGCTAGTGGCTGGAGGACATAGGGATGACGTGTTTCCCGTGTTGCGCAAGGCAGTTGAACGCTACAAGAAAGAGGCGCCCATCTTCAAGAAAGAACACATTAAGGATAAGAAGGGCAAGGTCAAATCATATTGGGTTAGCGAACAAAAACCTACGGACAGGCGTTAAGCGTCATGGATAAGACTCTAGATTTCAACCTGGTGACGCCTTGTGGTTCGTACTGCGGCGAATGCACCTACTATAAGCAAGGCTGTCCGGGATGCGGCTACGTAAAAGGAAAGCCATTCTGGGGAGAATGCCGATTCTATTCATGCGTGAGAGAAAAATGCGTGGAACACTGCGGCTTGTGCGCCGAGTTTCCATGCAACTACTATCTGACAACGTACGATCCAAAAGAAGGTGCGTGGCGAGTGTTCTACAGAGCTGGTCAATTGGCCTATAGGAAGAAAATAGGCACCAAAACATGGCTCGAAGAGAAAATTAAAGGCGGAAACCCTGATCCAAAGTTCAGCAAATAGCCGATCAACCCGCTAGCATAAGCTTGCTTTCCCCGAATCCCGTGTACGAACCTAGCTCTTGAGCCCTCTTTTCAAGGTCTCTCAAGTCTTCTTTTCCGATCTTCTCGAACGGAGCTATCAAAATTGAAAGTGCTTGTTTTGTTTTCTGGGTTTTCCACGTTCCAGCTACATGCCCGTCGATCCATACCGTAGCGGCTATGTCTCCAACCTTTGGCTTGAACACGCGTTTCTTGTATTCGTCTCGTATTATGCGTGTCCTGTCTTTATGTCCCAGAAGAATAGAGTCGAACTTGGGCAGCAGGATCGCCGGTGGTCTTTCATCGAGACATATCGAGGCTAAGGTCCTGAAATCCTTCTTTAAGAGCCAGAACCGTCCCTTCGCGCCCTCTATTTCGACCTCTTCAATCATGTCGCTTGCGCCTTCTATTGCTTTCTTGGCGTCGCCTGCCACCACCCCGCTCCATAGAACGAAATCTTGTTGTGTGGCTGGACCGTAACCGTGCAGATATTTCAGAAAAAGGTTTTTTTGAGCCTCTTCCTCGCTCACTTTGTTCAAGTCGATGTTGGGTAGCCACTTGTCCAATCGTGCGAAGCATGCTTTTCTGTCGCAGGGCTGGGCGTAGACGGTTAAGCCTTCATATGCGGTTTCCTTAAGAATACCGCCCCAACCTGAGAAGAGTCTTTCATAAGGCTTCGAGTCATCTTTGAGCAACGAACGCACGCGGTTGTTCAGGTCCTTGCGTTTGAGTGCTTCTTGAGCCAACGCCTCCATTATCTTGGGATAGATGACGTTTTTCCTCTCCTCTCTTGACGGCCAGTCAGGAGCACGCATGTAACGACCATGATGCTCAAACCACATTCGTCTCAGCGCTCTATTGAAGATCGGCAAGTCCTTAGATGGAGTCACATGCAACGTGCCGCGCATAACCCACGTCTTTACTAGCGATTTGCTTTTGTAAAGCGCTTCATCCAGTAGGCTATTGTCAAAGTCTTCGACTCTGCTCCACAACGACAAATAAGGTGTAGTTGCCGCTTGAGCATGTAAACCGCAAACGTCGTCAACAACTTGGCCAAGGGCTTTTTTTTGGGCTTTTCGAAGCAGGTGATGTTTGGCAAGGTATAGACGAGTGACTGCTTTCAAAGAAAAGCGTTCAACGCTTCTTTTTTTGCCATTGCTGGACATACAATCTGCTTCTGTTGTCATTGCATAAACGCTTTTATGCCCTCATTTTCCAGAGTGTATGCGCGTGACCATTATTGGACACCCTAGAAGAGTTTAGACGTTATCGGGAGAAAATGAACAAGCGCATCCTCTCGAACGGGCATCTCGGGATTAAGCGGTTTTTCGCCTTGGACAGTCGCGCTTACGAGAAAGGCGCCTTGGACGCAAAAACCAAGGAACTACTAGGTCTCGTTGCTTCAACCGTTTTGCGCTGCAACGACTGCATCACCTATCATGTCATACGCTGCGTGCAGGAAAGCGCTTCCGACGCGGAGTTGTTTGAGGCGTTGAATGTGGCGATGGTTGTGGGCGGGTCGATCACGATACCGCACCTGCGCCGAGCGGTCGATGTGCTTGATCAGTGCAGACAAAAACAGAAACGACACGAAAAAATCAAGCTTTGAGGGCAGCCTCCAACGTTTATTCGTCTTCTAGTTTCACGACTTTGCAGCATCTTCTCTCTAACTGGCTCATCAGGCTGATTCCAGCCTTTGCCCTCTGCTCCTCTTCCTCAAGATGCTTCTGGAGTCCAACCTGCCTGACGCGCGCGTAGTTTTCAACGACGAATGGATACCACTCGCGGTGATACTCTGTGTTAGGACATGTAAGATAATCTGTGCAGAGAAGGCAGCTTTCAATCTTCTTTTCAGGAGCACATTTCTTGTTTTCGCAGGGTGCGCCCCCACCGTTCAGACAGTCGGGGCACTGCGCTGCGGAGAACCATTCTAAGCCTTTTCTGAACTCGTCAAACTTGAATGATTTCACAACTTCGTTGAGCCAGTCGTAGCGAACTGTGTCAACAAGTCGTTTCAGCTCTCCAGCTATCACTTTTACTCGTCCGTTGCCATTGGGGCATTGGCCACAATAGACGCCGCATATTCCGTATGGGTATTTCTTCAAGTCTCCAGATTGTTCCTTGGACAATTTCTTCACCTTGTTCGTGTGCAAGTCTAGGATTTAGTTTAGGTGTAAAGACTGATATATCTACTGCTAGCGGTAGGCGTAAGAGCCCTTGCCAACAGGAAACTTTTGGATCAAACGGGATCACGAGAGGAAATCAGAGCTTGAATTCCCATTCGCACCAGACGTTTTTGGGGCGTTCTTCAGTCGGTGCAAAGCGGCAATTGACCTTGATGCTTGGGTTGAATTCTTCGACGAAGGCTTTAAGGTAGCTGAATCGCACGTTTTTGCATGGAAAAACATCGAGCGCTTTGCTGATCCTTGCTTCTTGTACTCGACACTTGGTAACACGGTAGACTCCTATGGAAAGCGATTCCTCGATCTGTTTCTCCTCTTGATAAAGTGACCAACTTGTGTTTCTCAGAGCATACATTAATGCTGAAATGTCGTTGTTCTGGATTTGGAGTAAGCTCTTGAGTTCGCGAGCCTCAAGCTTGCCTAGGGTTTTCCAGCAGTTTGAGTCGATTTGAGTTGCTGCTTCTGTGCCAAATCGTTCTTCAATGCCTAGGAAGTACAAGCCGTCAACGCGCCAGAGATTTCGGATTTGCATGTTGAAGAGATTGAGTAACGTTTCAGTTGGCATGCTTTTCAGCATTTCTTGGTCTTCTTTGGTTAAGCCGCTCATCGAGTTTTCACCAAGCTGCTTCTCTAATAAGTGAAGGCAGTTAAATATCTTAACAGACCTAAGCAATCTGGGATATGATATGGCTCAGATAAAATTCGCTGTAGTTGAAGACTTGGGAAGGCTTCGAGAGTGCGAGTTGCAGATCTGGGAAAGCCTTAGTGAATGGCTGCCTGATTCATTTGTCAGGCCGAACATGGACTACATTCGGCGACCTGATTACCTGCAGAACTGGCAGGAAATGCTTCAGAATAGAGAGGTCATTTACCTTTCCGCAGAAGAAGACAAAGAGATCATTGGACTAGCAACTGGAAGGGCAGGAGAAGGCGGAGTCGGTACACTTGGGTTTCTAGGCGTCAAAAAGGATTATCGCAGAGGAGGCGAGGGCTCAATGTTGCTTAATAGGTTTCTTGAGGAGGCAAAGAAGAGAAACGCTCACAAGGTGTGGCTGTTCACTTCGCCTAACCTGCATTCGGCGATAAGGCTCTATATCAAGACTGGATTTGTGCCTGAAGGCTACATGAGGCAGCATTCGTACGGTCTAGATCTCATCATCTACAGCAGATTCTTGGACCAACAAAAGTGATAAAAAAACTAGGCGTGTTTCTTCATCCACGTTGCTGCTTCGCGTAGCAGCGGGTTTGGCGACACGTCTATGACCGGTATGTCCAATGTTCCAACGCGTATTGCCTGCTTGTACTCGGGCATAAGCGCATAGACCACGTCTGACCAGAATATTCTGCCTTTAATGTACTCGTCTACAAGAACCTCGGTTTGGGGTGCTATGGGGTTATAGGAGAAGACTACACCTTCAGCCCATTTCAAGATAACGGATTCACCGCTGCTCATTATTACTGCCACGATTCTGGACAAAGCTTCAAGAGATGGATAATGCGTACATTCCAGAATCACCAATTCCTTCGGAGCGCGACATACAATGTCCATGTAGACTTGCACCTTGCCCTGTCAGCGTTTCTACTCTGTGAACTACACTCACGCTTTTTAAACCTTCGATAAATGGCCATTTCTGACACTAAAGGATGGAAGAAAGCTGAAGAAAAAGCGGGCAATGTGCCTATATTAGGCATTCCTTGAGGTAGTCGTCTAGAGTTTTCGCTGGCACAACTTCTATCTTGTAGTCTTTGACGTCCAGCGAGTATTCATAATTCTTTTGTGGCACGACCACTTTTTTGAAGCCCCAAGCTTCGGCTGCTTTGATCTTCTCGTATAATCCGCCGACTGCTGTTATCATTATCTGGTCGCCTACACCCAAGTTGATTTCGCCAGTGACAGCTACGTCCTGTCTTAGGGCCCGTCCTTCGATTAGTGAGCAAATCAGTATGGCCATGGTTACCCCTGCAGATGGTCCGTCGACGCCGTATGATTGTGAGAAGTCAATGTGTGTGAGAAAGTCTTGGGCTATGTCGACGCCGTATTTGTGCAGTATGACGCTGCGCACTTTGTCGATGCTGTCAGAAATGAATGAATCGGTCTTTCCCTTAGCCACACCTGTGACTTTGTAATATCCTTGCATTGGATAGTCTCGGTTAACTTGGCTACGCTTGACCAGCTGCGCCTTCACGCTGAGCACGTTGCCCGTCATCTCGCCGCTGTACGGGTCGGTTACAACGGCCAAGCCGTAGATTTGGCCCAGCTGTGTCCCATGCGGGTCTATTTCAAGCAGTTTGCCTCTTTCGCTGAGTTGATGCTCTAAAATCTGGCGTTGAATGGTTTTGCAATGCTTCTCTATGGCTTCTTCTACGTGACGCCGTTCAACTGCTGGATTGTCTTCATTCATGGCTAAGGTGGCAGCGGTCTTTACCAATGAGATTAATGGTCGAAACTTGGTGGACAGTGCATCTCGTTTGTTGCTTCGGCGCCTGCCTTCTTCTACAAGTTCTTCACATGCTTCCCGACTGAAAGGAGACAGGTGGAATCGTTTGGCTTCCTGTGCCACAAATTGAACATACCTGCGTCTGTTTTCAACTGTGTTGGGCATGTCATTGTTCATGCGTACAACTTTGCCATAGCCGTAGATACGATCCATTAGGGCTGGGTGCAGTTGTCCGATGGAGTCGAAGTTGCCGGCGCCTACGAGGAAGCACATGGACGGGATAGGCTCGGTTGACACTGCCATGGCTGCGGTGCCGCTTGTCATCAGATGCCCCCGCGTTGTTATGGGCAGTTGTCCATCTTCCAAAACGGTTAACAGGGTTACTGCTTCGAGAGGGCTCAGGTTCTTGATTTCGTCAATGTATAAGATGCCTAAAGACGCTCTGTGCACGTCGCCTGCAGTGACGCGTTGATGTTCAGGTGTGCCCATCCCGCCAGTTTGGAATGGATCCCACGCTATGTCGCCAAACAGTTGTGAAGACATGTGACCCGTTGCATCAACAAAAGGCGCCCTTTGAGAAGAGTTGTCAACAAGAAGTTTGGGTACCCCAGATTGCTGAGCTCCTCCTATGCCTCCTAGGTTGAGGGCGCCGCCGCTCATTTTGCCGAACCACCAAATGAATATTCCAAAGAATATGAGCGACCCTGCTGGCACGAAAATGAGTACAAGTGATGGAAATGACTTGGCGAAGTATTCGAAGAAGTTGTAGTTGAACATTGCCTGCAGAGAGACACCGTCGGCCACTCCGGGGTTCAACTGCCATTTTTCAACCAATTCGTAAATGCCGTACATTCCTATGAACAGCATAAGCATACCGAAAGCTAACAGAAAAGTTTGGATTACGCGCAGGCCGCCAGAGACTAGGAACTTTCTTTTTTCTTGGTGTAGCCGTTCCTTTCTGATTGTTTCTTTGCCTTTTCCAGCCTCATTTATGGATATTTTTGGTTCGCTGGGGACAACTCTGTTCTTCCAGCACAGCACATCGAAAAGCTTGATCTTGTTCTCTTGGTAGACTTCAGTTAGCTTTTCAGCTAACGCGCGCCCAAGAAGCGATTTGCCTGTGCCTGGGTCGCCTAGCAGGAGGAGGTAGGGTCCGGGGCTGAGTTTAGTCTTAACATCTGGCTTTGACGCTAGCGGATCCTTCCATTCTTCGTACCATTTCTGTTCTTCAAGCGTTTTGAGCTTGTGAGCCCATTCGTCGAGGCAGAGAAAGCATTCTTGAAGTGCGCGGTCTTGACCGATAACCCAAGACATTAGATTGTCGTCTACGGGGAAGTTTTCGGTTGATTTGAAATTTGCCCAGTCCCACTGTACTCGCGCCTTTTTTCCATTAATTGTTCGTTCAAGAATTTCGGTTTCGTTGCCGAAGCATGAGTAATCGTCGCATCTGTAAGAGGACATGGAGAATCTCAAGAGGCATCATTGTTTTCCAAAATTAAAGTCGTTATTTCAATATCGTAATATGGCAGAAGTTGATAGGAGGAGCGCTTAATAACTTCCACATAGAGAAGGTGTCCCAGTGGTTTGGAGGTTTAGAACGCTTTGAAGTATGATATACGGTACAAGCCGTCTTACAGCATGCTTGTCGTACAATTGGATGCAGGCGAGACCATAACAGCCGAGTCTGGCGCCATGACCTACATGAATCCCAGTATTGACGTGAAGACGCGGATGAGAGAGAAGAGCTTCCTGGGAACACTTGGACTAACGTTTCTTGGCAGACAGTCATTCTTTGTCAACGACTACACTGCGGCTTCTGAACCCGGAGAGGCAGCGTTTGTCTCAGCGCCGGTAGGAGACATCGAAGTTCTTGATGTTTCACCGACGCAGGGATACATAGTTCAGAAATCCTCGTACATCGCTTCCACAAAAGACGTGAACCTAGATGTGCAGTGGCAAGGTTTCACGAAAGGTTTGTTCGGTCAAGGCCTGTTCATGATCAAAGTGTCCGGTAAGGGGATGCTTTTCATAAACACGTTCGGCGCCATCGACAAGCATACTCTGAAGTCTGGAGAAAAGATGATTGTCGACAACTTCCACCTTGTGGCTTTCAGCGACACCTGCCCATACAAAGTGATCAAATTCGGAGGCTTGAAAGAGACTCTTCTAGGCGGCGAAGGCTTGGTCACTGAGGTAACTGGTCCCGGTGACGTCTACATTCAAACGAAGAACTTGAGAGAGTTTGTGGACTGGCTTTGGACTTTGCTTGAATCGAGGGTGCAATCAAGAGCTCGCTAAGTAACGACAGCAATTCAACCATGTGGGACTCCTATGATTAGTGTTAAATAGCTGAACCTCTGTTTCTCAATGAAATCTAGGGGAGCTGGGGAAGACCTGGCTGAGAGGACGACTAAGGCGTCGTCGACCCTTAGAACCTGATCCAGATAATGCTGGCGTAGGGAGGGATAAAAGAAGAAATGAGCGAAAAAGCTTCTCAAACCAAGATCTTAGCAGAAGGCGCAGTTTTCATCGCCTTGGCGATCATACTTAGGGATGTACTGCCCCCAATCTTTGAACTTCCACAAGGCGGATCGGTAACAGCGGCAGGCATGTTGCCACTGCTCTGGTTCTCGCTTCGGCGCGGCTTGCGGGCTGGCTTGGAGGCGGGCACAGTTTATGGTCTCATCCACATGGCTTTGCCTGGCAGCTTCATTGTTGATCCTGTTCAAGCGTTGCTTGACTATCCGATTGCTTTCGCCGCTCTCGGCTTGGCAGGACTGTTCAGAAAGTATCCGCTGTTTGGCGCGCCTGTTGGCATCTTTGGTCGCTTTGTGGCTCACTTTGCGGCTGGCGTTTGGTTCTTCGCTGAATATGCACCTGTGGGCATGAGTCCGATTCTTTACTCGGCTTCATACAATGGAGGCTATCTCATCGTCGAATTGATTGTAAGCGAGGTTATCATAGCAGTTCTGGTGAATCGACGTTTGCTCAACATATACACCTAACAGCAATCGAGACGAAGCCACCTAATTTCCTCTTTTTTTCCGTGAAGGGTTTTCTTTAACTTAATATTCAAATAGCCCGTACGTTTCTAGTGGTTGCCAAACAGGTGTTGTCTTTGGGAGACGAACTGAAGAAGTTCACTTTGGAGGATCTGAAGCAGTATGACGGCAGAGAAGGACGACCAGCTTATGTTGCTTACAAGGGCAACGTGTTCGATGTTACCGAGAGCTTCCTTTGGATAGAAGGTGACCATCAGGGTCAACACGTGGCTGGGAAAGACCTCACTGACGAGCTGAAGTTTGCGCCGCATGGAGAAGAAACTCTTGCACGAGTGAAACAAGTTGGCGTGCTGGTTTCCGAATCCGGAAAATGAAGGCTAGGCATATAGAGTTGACTAGGGAAAAAATACGTTTTCAGGAACTGCGCCCAGATTTGTGGCCTGCATTTGAGCGGCTGTTTGGTCCAAACGGTGCATGCGGCGGCTGCTGGTGTATGTGGTGGCGCATTGAACTCGACAAGCAGTGGAGGCAACTTCAGGGGGCACGGAACAAGAAAGCGATGAGAAATCTTGTGCATAGTGGCAAGGCTTTTGGTATCTTGGCGTTTGTGGAAGACGAGCCCGTGGGCTGGTGTTCTTTTGGACCGAGACGAGACTTTCCACGGCTAATTAGGGTCAAGGCGTACAAGCGTGATGATGCGGATGATGTCTGGTCAGTTGTGTGTTTTTTTGTTCATCGCAGGTGGCGTGGGAAAGGCTTGTCGCGAGAGCTTTTGAAAGCCGCTGTGGATGCGCTGCGAAAACGAGGTGTCAAAACGGTTGAGGCTTATCCAGTTACAACGACTAAAGATGGGCGACGGGTCAGTTCAACCTTTGCCTATACTGGACCTGTTGGAATCTTTGAGGAACTAGGTTTCAGAACTGTGCAGTCAACGAATTCGTTGAAGCCTTTGATGAGGCTTGAGCTCTAGAACTCTATTTGATCATTTCAGCATTTTGTGATGCTTCAGTTTCACAGCCGATTTGCCTTTGATGTGCGCTTCTAGAATGGTCTCCAAATTGTCGGTTTTCACGCTGTTGTAGAGTACGCCGTTTGGGTAGACTAGCACGTTTGGACCGATTTCGCAGTCGTCTAAGCATGTGCTCTTCGAGACCTTTATTGTTCCTTTCAGGTTTCGATCTTTTACCATTTGCTTCAGGTTGTCGTAGAGTTGCTGTGAACCCTTATCTGCGCAGTCAGTGTCATTGCAGACAAGTATATGCAGCTTGTAAGGTGTCATGGATCGATGCCAGCCTTCTATATTGTTTCGATTTTGTAAAGGACCTTCAAGCCCTTTAACGTGTGATGTACGCTGTTGCACAACTGCAGTACGTCCTCTAGTGTGGGTTCTTTTTTCCAATCGTAAATGTGATCGTAGTGTCCCTTGGCTGGTTTGAAGCCCATTGACTGGAGTTTCTGTGCCACCACGCTGGGCTCGGCTCCTTCGCTGTTGAACCAGACGGTCAAATAGGTCTTCAGAAGACTTGGCCTCTTTGCCTATTTTTCTGATTTGAATTAGATAAATCATTCTGTGCCAGAACATGAAAGGAAAGGAGTCTCTGAACTACCCGCAGATGCTTCCCATAGAACCAGACGTATCTTTGGTTTCGAAGGCTTTGTGGAGCGATTGTTCCAGCTTACTTGTTCTTGCTTCTGTAGATTACGGTTCCACATTCTTTGCAGTAGTCGAAGTTTGACTCATTGTTTTCAACGATGTCAGCGGAGCGTTTGCACGAGTTGTTAGGACACTTCATTTAAGCGGTTCACTCTCTTTTGAAAAGTGTGTATTCGAGCGGTTCCGGCTCGTGGCAGGGGCAAGCCTTGCACATTGCGCCTTGCACCATCTCTTTCAGCACGCAGCAGTAGACTTTCGCCTTAACCAAAGAAATCGCTTGCTTACAATGGCTTGAGAAAACCTGTGGGGTGCCAGATGGTTTGCTTGGCTGCTTTGGTTTTAACGTGAGTTCGCTGCTTCTTTTTCTGTACTCCTGAAACTTCTGTAAGTATTTCCTGGGAAAAGTTGTGTTAAGCTCGCTTTGAGGGACCTTGTGCATTGGCATCATCGCTTTAAACTCGCTTGCTCGGTTAAAAATGAGTTATGAAGCCTGAATACTGATTCAGGAAAAATTACCACGCGAAAGGTGGAAAGACGGGAAAGGCAACCATCTTTGCCGCAGTTACGTGTAGTCAATCTGGTAAATTTTGGCTTTGCCGTTGTCGAAGAGCTTCGAGAAATGCTGAGGAAACAGGGTATCATCAAACAGCAGTCGCAGCAGAGTCACTTGGGCAGCACGCACGGTGGGTTCATGCGTGTCGCTTTCTTGGTTGTAGACTAAGTATTCTGTTGCGTTGTAGCCTGCAATTTGCGCGATCCAAGGGAACTTCTGCAACTCGTCAGGTATGAACACTAGCGCGTACTTGGCATTGTACTTAGCTAGAAGCGGCATCGATTGTCCTTCAGGTAACATGAAAATATTGGTCAAGTCGTGGATCCTTTCTGATGATCCCCATGTGCCGAAGAGTTGACCCTGCAGGTTGCCGAAGACGCTTCTGGTGGAGCCAACTGTGTTGTATATGTCTCTGGATGGATAAGCCTCTATTACTTCCCTGTGGCTCCATTCTCTCACAGCTCTGCCGTAATCCCACCAACAGAGCACAACTGAACCCGGCGGTGTAAGTTCTTCCAGTTTGGCAAAAGCATCCGACATCCCGGGTTGATGGGAAAAATATTCCAGAACCGCGTCTTGTCCACGTTCATAATCCACTTTCATCCAAAGAAGCGACGTAGAAGCCACAACTAGAACCACTATGACGATGGCTGCGAGAATCCATCTTTTGCGCGGGAATTTGGGAGTCATACGAATTACAGAGCGCCTCACTCAGCGCTTATGGCTTTTGGTGCATAGCTTAATGGTTCTGGCTCGGAGGTTTATGTAGACTCGGGTCTTTTGCGCTTCAGTTCTTAACGTGGCTTTTGTCTTGTGGCTCAAACTTGCGTGACGTTATTACTGCAACTGAAATGAGAATTATTGTTGTGGTTACAATGCTCGTGAAGGTAGGTTGCTCGTTTGCGAATGCCCAGCCCAGAAGTAACGCGACAACGGGGTTTATGTAGGCATAGGTTGCGATACGCGAGGGCGTGGCTTGTTTTAGGAGCCAAATGTAGGAAGTGAACCCGACAAGCGAGCCGAAGACTATCAGATAAGCCCAAGCGAATAACGAGCGCTGAGATATGCTGCCTAGTCTCAAGTTCGCTAACTCTCCCGTGGCTACGCTTGTTAAGAGCAGTAGGAACCCGCCAGCAATCATTTGTATGGCTACGCCCATGAAATGTGAATTTGGGAGGCTTGCGGAACGGGAATAAAATGAGCCGAGCCCCCAAGCTAGGGCACCAAACAAGAGGGCGAGAGCAGCAATCGGGGCCATATTGCTCCCGCCTAGACTGGGCAAGTCCCCGACGAGTATGATTACTCCGATGAATCCTGCCAGCAACGCTAGAAGCCCTTTTCCATCAGGTTTTCTCCGGTCATGCACGGACTCCACCAAGACCAGCCAAAGGGGCACGGTTGCCACGAAGATCGAAGCTAACCCTGAAAGTATCCACTGCTCTGCCCACACAACCGCGCCGTGTGCAACCAGCAACATTAAGCCGCCGACGACAAAGGCTGAACCCCAATGTGACCGTGAGGGAGCTGAAGCGCCCCGAAGCCTAGTCACACAATAGAGTAGAACTCCTGCAATAGCCCAGCGTGTTCCAGCTGTGAAGAAAGGAGGAGCAGTCTCAATTACGAAGCGAATGGCCAAGTAGGTTGAACCCCAAACGACACAGACTACAGCGAATGCAAGGGCCACGCTAAGGCGCATGTTGCCTTCCTCCAATTGGGCAGTACATACGTCAACGGAATGTTAAAAACGTAGTTGGTGGAACGGGCAGGATTTGAGCTTGCAAACCCCTACGGAAAAAGATCCTCAACTTTGAGAGCTTGCGCCTATTCTTGAAAACCAACGTAAAGACGATTGCGACAGATGTTATTGTGATGACCCACGGAATAAATCTAGAATCAATCGTTAAAGCTTGTTTAGTCTGGACCTCATTATAAATGGAGATTATGGTCTTTATTGCATTGGCGTAGTCCCACTCATTGAATTGTCGCGCTGCGGTTTCTAGTTCATTCTCGGAAACCTGTGCCTGTTTGCTGAAAATCAGCTCGGTGGTTGCTCTATAATAGGATATGAAGCTCATCCTAGCTCTAGCATCTTTGCAGAACATACAGAACTGGTTGGTGAGAGATCTCATTGAGCAGATGACTTTAGGATAGCCTAATTCAAAACGTGCAGAATGGTGGGAAAGGCTTACCCAGTGTCCAATCTCATGGCGCATCTGTTGTGTCAGAAATGTGGGTCCACTTTCGCCCATAGCCTGGAGCGTGCCATCCTGATATCCTATGATTATGATGTTACGAGAAAACCAAGAAATCCCGGGACCTATCCCTGCGACTCCGCCAATGGCTGTGTCATTTCGTGTTTGCAGAAGCACAAGAGGGATTATGGATCTGTTTTCTATGTCTGTCAGGTTAAAGTAGTCTTTCACGTGTTCGAACAGATACTGGGTGATTGGGTCGTATTCGCCCGAGTCTCTGAAAACGTCCCACTGCACGTTCCTTTTGGCTTCAGTGAGGCGTCTGGTTCCGTTTGTCAGCGAAAACGAATAATTAAGGGGTTGTACTAGTTCTGCGGTTCGGCTTTCAAAAAGACGGCTCAACTCAGCATCCATGTCTTTGATTGTTGTGATTACAGTCCAGTTCGTCCATGGCATCAAGTCTTCGAAAGCTTGTTTGATTCGTTGAGGGTGGAAGTTGTTTTCTGTTCCGTTTAGCCATAGTATTCTCACTTCGTAATTTTCGTGTCTCTGCGTGTCAGCGAGGATCATTCGTGAATCTGTTGCTCCAAGCAGATTGACAAATACGTCTGGCAGGGCGTTGTTGAAGAGTTCGATGGCTCTGTTGGCTACTGCTGTCCTAGTCGGATTACTCTCAATCAACTCACTCAAATCAAAATACAGTGCTCTATGCGCTCCTCCAAAGTAAGGGGGAAATACCCAATATTCGAATGATTGACCATCAAAGAAATCTGTCCTGCCTAGGAAAAGATCTGGTCTCTCATGAACATAAAACCATGAATGATCGACTCCGCCATCGGGAATTGACATGAAAACGAACAGGTACCCTTTATCTGGAGCCGCGAGATAGTCAGGTTGAAGCAGAAGAGCATTTAGAAGCGTTATGTTATAGAATTTTTTTCCTTCAGAATCATACGCCTTATTGACAAGCGAAGTCATGACATCCAGAGGAAATTCGTGAAAAGCAATGGACACGTTAAGGCTCCATGTCATGTTGTTGGGTTGCGCGAATTGCCTAACGTTTCGGGTGGCTTTGGATAGAAACGTGCTTTCGTTAATGTAATCTGAGGAGACCCCTAGGAACTCCGCTTTGATGTTTGCGGTCTGGGTTAGCTGAATTTCGGGAAAGTCAATTGCGCTGGCGGCATCGAGTGATACCTGGGGAAACATGCTGGGCGGATAAAGTGCCGTGAGGAAGAGCAAACCGATAATGGAAGTTTCGAGATAGGATGCTAGCAATTGGTGATCCTAATATTAGGATTTGAACCGCAGTAATAGGGTTTGCCAGTCTCTCCCACATCATTCATTCTTATGAAGACTCAACCCCTATGGTAAAAACATAAGCGTGTTTTAGGCATTAAAGAGACTTGGAAATCGATGCAAACAATGGAGCGAGACTAGTATTGAAAGTTCCTCTTGTGAACCTTGGCAATACAGGGCTGAAAGTCTCGAAACTGGGTTTTGGCGAAGTGGATTTTGGAGACAAAGACCCACTCAGACTGCGCCCAAAGGAAGGCTGGCGAATTCTACCAGAATCGTATAAGCTGGGCGTGAATTTCTGGGATTCATCGGATGATTATGCTACCCATCCTCTTGGAGCTTCAGCTCTGAAACTTCTCCCGCGAAAGGATGTAGTCATTTCATACAAGACAAGCGCAAAGAGCGGTAAAGAAGCCTCAAGAAGTCTACGGAATTTCCTGAAGGAGCTTGACACTGACTACATCGACGTTTTTCTACTGCATTGCGTATCATCCGATTGGATGAAAGGCTGCCGTGGAATGCTTGAAGAACTGAATGGCAAAAAGGCGGCAGGAATGGTCGGAGCAATCGGCTTGTCCACGCACAGCGTCACTGTTGTGAGAGAAGCCGCTCAGATTGAAGAGGTAGACGTGATACTGACAATATGCTGCAACGCAAGCACTGCGGTTATCAACAAGTACATTCCAATTGAAGACGGCACCATCAGAGAAATGTACACTGCAATCAAACTGGCTCACGAGAACGGAAAAGGAACCATAGCAATGAAAATCTTGGGAGGACGAGTCACGGGTCCAGCTCCAACACTCGTCAAGAACTATCAGTATTCGATAGGGTCGATTGCACGATTAGACTTTGTGGACGCCATGTTCGTAGGAATGAGCAATCTCGACGAAGTCAAAAAGAACATACAAGCCGTTCTCTCCGCGAAGGCACTTCAATAGGCAACAGTTTAAAAACTGCAAACAATGATGCAGCGTGCGGAATTCACATGTGCAACTCGCACGGTAAGAACATAAGCACGTTTAGGCATTAGAGAGAACTTGGAAATCGACGCAAATCATAAGGTCGAGACATGTGTCAAAAATCCCTCTTGTGAGCCTTGGCAATACTAGGCTGAAGGTTTCGAAGCTGGGTTTTGGGACGGTTGATTTTGGGGTTCCGCTTAATTTGGAGCCTGAGGAAGGTGGTCGAATTTTGATGGAGTCTTATAGGTTGGGGGTGAATTTTTGGGACACGTCGGATGATTATGGGAGTCACCCGCATGTTGCTTCAGCTCTTAAACTTGTGCCCAGAAAAGAAGTTGTCGTATGCACTAAGACGAGTGCTAGGAGCGGTGAACAAGCCCTAAAGAGTCTCAGGAGTTCGCTGAAGGAGCTTGGCACTGACTACATAGATGTTTTCTTGCTGCATTATGTCACGTCTGACTGGATTAACGGCAGTCGTCGAGTGCTGAAAACACTGAGTGACATGAAAACAAGTGGAATCGTCAAGGCAGTTGGGTTATCGACTCACAGCGTTAAGGTTGTGAAGGAAACTGCCCGATTTGACGAAGTAGACGTGATAATGACGATATGCTGCAATGCTGGGCAAGCGATGATTCGTGAGTTTCCAGACAATATTCCTCTTGAAGACGGCTCAATTGATGAAATGTTTGATGCGATTAAGTTGGCTCACGAGAACGGAAAGGGAGTTGTCGCCATGAAAGTGCTCGGAGGTCGTGTCAGAGGACCTGCTCCCCCGCTCGTCAAGAATTACCAGTTGTCCATAAAGGCAATCGCACAGTTAAGCTTTGTAAACGCGATAGTTGTAGGAATGAGAAACCTCGACCAAGTCAAGAAGAACGCCAAAGCAATCCTTTCTAGTTAACGATTAGGATTTGGTATTATTTGTCGATCTAATGGTGCAGCGGGCAGGATTTGAACCTGCGAACCCCTACGGGAAAGGATCTTGAGTCCTTCGCCTGATGTCGCCTTTTTCGGCTTTGACCTGGCTTGGCTACCGCTGCACCTGTTTCAAAACTTGTTAGCATGGCATCATTTAATTCTTTCCGAACCTGTGAAGAATCCTTTAATCCAAGGCGATCCATTCATCTGTGAGGCGTCTCTCATTGGAAGCTATGATGAAGCACTTCATGAAGAGCATGAGCAAGGAAGACAAGCAGAAGATGATGAAGGAATTCATGGACAGCATGAGCGAAGAAGAAAAAACAGAAATGATGCAACTAATGATGCCCATAATGATGAAAGACATGAACCCTCAATGATGGCTGACATGATGAAACAAATGACACCCGAAATGAGAGAAGACTGCAGAAAAATGATGACACAATGCCTACAACTCATGCAGGAAACAAACGAGTAACATCAACCCAACCCAACACACACCCGAGAAAAAAAGAAGTTATCATTACTTCTTCTAAGCGAGAGCTAATAACATCTGAAACAGAAACCGCCCCAACATCGAAGAAGTTGTTGTAACAAGGCGCTACAGTAGTCAACAACAACTTCGAACAACACTTGTTGATGACACTAAGAGCAGTTAGGCATCAACACCCACACAGCCACTGCCGCCTATAGCATAGAAGTAGTAGTCCAGCAACACGCGGCGCAGACTACTACTTCTGAACAAAGCTAGCTCGGCATTATTACTGACTCTAAGCGAAAGTTAACGACCCATGAAAAAACAGACCGCTCACAAACAGCCTGCACTTACATGTTCAACTACAACTGTCAAAGCCATTGCCAATTAGACAGTCCCACAAAGCAGCAGAACACAGATTCTTGAAAACACGCCTGCACTTGGCGTTTTATCCATAACTCTTTAATTTTAGCAGATCATCTTAGAACTTGGTGAAACAGTTGTCTGAAGCCATGAAAGGTTTAGGCGAAACACTAGCACAACTAATTGACAAACTGGCTGGCAAAGGAACCAACCTTCAACTCACATTCAAAGACCTAACACTTGAATGGGCGGGAATGAAAACCAAACTAAACGGGTCCATCTCATTCGACATCCTGTACGTAACGGAGAAAAAGTGAAACACCTGCTTCCAGAAGCTGAACTCCAACAAATACTGAAGCTGCTAATTCACGCCTCCAGACAAGGAAGCATCAGCCTCCAAACCAACGGCGTAGAAAACGTTCAACTGCAAGTCGAAAACAAAAAGATAGACTTGAACTTCCTCCAAAAAGAACAATTAAAAACCCTGCTCGAACTCGAAGCCAAAACAGACGAAAACTCCATCCTAAAAAAACTGAAAACCCTCAAAAACATAGCTGAAAAACTCAAACAACACGGATTCACAGTAACCATATCGTACAAGGATCAAAAGATGCTCACACTAGGTTCAGAAGCCAATCCTACACTTTCTCAAATGGTTACCGAGACCAACGCCGTAGAAATCAATAATCTAGTTCAACTATTAGCCTTATTCAAGTGAAAATTCTTTCCATCGATCTTCATTCACTCATGGGAAAGCCCCCACTAATTCAATCGTTGTTCCAATTTTTTCGCCTTTGACCACCAACAGAATTTTTCCAGACTTGAACCCGTTCACAACCGCAGTTCTTATCCCAGCATGGTAGAAGAAGGCTAAAGGGAAAGGGCGCCTTCTTCTTTTGAAATTCCATTTCCCGCACAGCCGCTCAACATGCGCAAACGTCACGCTAACCAACATGAAACGTCACGCATGCCAACATTGAACGTCACGCTAGAACACGAGTAAACAGCGCCAAAAACACCATACAAAAACCCAAACAGCGCCCAGAACGCAAACAGAAAAGCCCAAATTCGACCACAAAAAAATTTTTCAGCACTCATACTAACCCTACTCCAACCTAGCCCAAAACATCTACACACAATTGCACATGGAAACAACTGTGTACAACAACGACTTCAACTGATCAGAGTCCCGACTCTCTCACCCTTAACCACCAATAAGACATTCTCAGGCTTAGAACCATTAACCACCACCGTCTTAATCCTACTCTTCTGCAACAAACGCACAGCCTCAGGATCCAAGACCTGATGAATCCCAGCCCTATGCCTATCAGCCTCAAACAACTTCCCCAAATCCTCAAAACGAAGCGCATCCAACTTATGCGCGTCCGGAAACCTCCGCGGATCACGATTATAAACACCCTCCTGATCAGTCCCCTTCACCAACAAGTCAGCCCTCACACGATCAGCCAACAAAGCAGCCACCGCATCAGTCGTCATCCCAGGCTTCAAACCGCCCATAACCACAACCTTCCCCTCGTCAACCAGTTTCGCCGCATCATCAATAGTCACAGGAACAAATGCAGAACCAGCTTCACCCAACTTCAAAACAAAAAGCTGAGCCAACAAACGCGAAACCGAAATCGCCACCTCATCCTGCTCAGGCTCACTCAAACCCATAGCCTTCGCCGTTCGAATAAGCTCACGCGAAAGCGAACCCCCACCCACAACAGCCGCAACCACATGCCCCTCACGCCTCAACTTCAAAAGCAGATCAACATACGAGCACATGAGCTCCGGATTAAACGGCGAAGCCACAACCGAACCCCCAACACGAATAACCAACCTCACCCAAACACCAACCCAATCAACAGCCTACGATAAACACGCAATGAGAAAATAAAACTTGCATCCCAAAAACCCCAAAGCAAAACACATTAACCCCCACACATCAAGCTAAGCCAAGGCGAACCACGAGAAATGACCACACCACCCCAAGCACTTGAACTCATATTTCTAGGAACTGGCGGCGGAAGATTCGCCACAATAACACAACGACGCAGAACAGCCGGCATCCGCATCCTATACGAAAAAGCCAACGTTCACCTAGACCCGGGCCCCGGAGCCCTGATATACTCACTGAAAGCTGCACTAAACCCTCAGAAAATCAACGGCCTACTCATCTCACACTGCCACCCAGACCACTACAACGACGCCGAAGTACTAATCGAAGCCATGACAAGCGGAATGACCAGGAAAAAAGGCGTCCTAGCCGCAGCACACAGCGTCTTGTACGGCAGCGACCACTGCGAAGCCTCAATCTCAAAATACCATCAACAAATGCCCGAACAACTCGTAGACGCAAAACCAGGCACAACATTCGACATCAAGAACCTCCACATATCAGTAACGCAGGCTAAACACACGGATCCCGACGCCGTGGGCTTCCGAATCGAAACCCCAACCCTAGGCAACATCGCATACACATCAGACACCGAATACTTCACAGGCATAGGCAAACAATACTCAGGAGCACGCGCCCTCATCCTCTGCGTACTAAGACCGGCAGGCAACCCATGGAAAGGACACATGACCACAGACGACGCAATCAAAATAGTGGAAGAGTCAAAACCTGAAATGGCTGTGTTGACCCATTTTGGCATGCAAATGATAGTAAAAAACCCAGACAAAGAGGCACAATCAATACAGCAACAAACAGAGGTCCCAACAATAGCTGCTTCAGATGGAACGCACATCAAAATCGGAGAACAAATACAGGTTCAAACCACAAGAAAACGCAAGGGTTTGGAGAACTACCTCTAGTTCCTGAGCCCTAGCCCTCCAGCTATCTTGCCTCATTCAACGGCAAACGTATTGTTGCCCAAAGCCTTTGCCTTCACTTCAATCTCCTTGGGCGGCTCGCCAAAGTAGAGATCCCTGATCTTGTGCATAGCTTTGAGGTCAGCTTCAAAAACCTTCAACTCAGCAGGCGCATAGACAGCTGCGCTCACTCCTTGACTCAAGGCAGTGTTCCTCTCCTTCTTGAACTTCCAGACTGCTGTGTCGAATTCCATAAGCTGAGGCAACAGCTCTCTGAACTCGCTTCCCAAATCCTTCACTTCCGTCGGAAACGGTTGCACGTGTATGCTTTCACTGGAATACACCTCACGCCACAGAGCTTCGGTTGCAAATGGACAGATCGGCGCCAGCAACTTAAGGACAGCACCCAAACAGGTGTGAAGCGTGTACCATGCCCCCCGCTGACGCTTCTCATCAAACTCGCCGTTCTGGTTGTAAGCCCTTGACTTCGCCGCCTCAACGTAGTGATCTGCAAAGATGCTCCACGCAAAATCCCTAATAGCGTTGGCTGGAACGTACATGTCGAGTTCCTCGTAGCCCGCTGTGCATTCCCTTATGATCTCGTTGAGTTGGGCCAACATCATCTTATCTAAAGCAGACAGCTCAAAGTTGTTGGTTATGACTGGAAATGAGGATATAAATCGAGTTATGTTCCACAGCTTAGTCATAAACAAACCTGCTGACTTAACTCTGTCTTCTGAAAATCGATAATTCGAGCCAAGTCGAGATTCCGAAGCGCTCCAAAACCTAAACGCATCAGCTCCATACTTCTGGAACATGCTTTCAGGATAGACAACGTTGCCCTTGGACTTGTGCATGGGTTCGCCTTTAGCATCCATTCCCATACCCGACAACCTCACACCCTTGAACGCGGGTTCCTTGAAAAGCAGATAAACCCTTAAGATTGAGTAGTAAAGCCAGCTTCTAACAATGTCCATGCCTTGAGGCCGAAGCGAAGCGGGAAATGCCTTATGGAAAAACCCATGATCTTTGCCATAGCCTATAGTTATGAGTTCAGATATACTTGAATCAAACCATGTATCGAAAGTTCGCTGCTCTCCAACAAACTCCCTCGCCCCGCACTCGCAGTGATCGAAAGGCGCCTTTTCCTTCCATGGCTGATAGTATTTTCCCGGTTCAGGCACATGAGGCCTGCCACATTGACTGCAAAACCACAGAGGAATCTCCGTTCCGTAGAACCGCCTGCGAGAAATAGGCCAGTCAATTGCAATCGAGTCAATCCAGTTGTCCAGAATCTGCCTCAGTTCCTTCGGATAGAAACGCATCTTCTTCACGATAGCCCTGATGTCATCCAGAAACTCAAGTTGTTTCAGATAGTATTCAGGGATGGCTATGAACTCAATTGGATTTTCAGAGCGCCAACAAGTAGGAGTCCGATGAACAGTCTTCTCTTGCTTGACCAGCAAGCCTCTGTCTTTTAGGTCTTGGATTATTTTTTTTCTGGCTTCTTCAACCATTGACCCTTTGTAGGAGCCTGCCACCTCGTTCATTCTTCCCTCTTGGCTTATTGCTATTGAACCCTTGAGGTTTAGTTCTCTAAAGAGTCGTAAGTCAGAGTAGTCGCCGTAGGAGCAAGCCATCATGAGTCCTGTTCCAAACTCTGGCTTGGCAGAACTGTGGACGCGTATAGGCACCTCTTGACTGAAAATTGGCACAATGCCAGTCTTACCCTTCAAGTGTTGATATCTGGAATCGTCAGGGTTGAAAAGAACAGCTGCACAAGTACAAAGCAGCTCTGGTCGCGTCGTTGCGATTATTATTGTTTCGCCGGTCTCTTTGACCTTGAACCTCAAGTAGTTCAGACTGGTTTCAATTTCCCTGTAATCGATTTCGGCGTCGGCTATGGTAGTTCTGCACACAGGGCACCAGTTCGACGGACGGTTGTCCTCGTAGACTAGACCCCTTCTCCACATCTCTATGAAAGTTGCCTGCGTTATGCTACGGTATTCTGGGCTGTCTGTTCGGTAATAGTTGGATACATCACAGCTCATGCCCATTCTGCGCACTATTTGAAGTAGTTGAGCTTCAACATTGTCGAGAAATGCCTTGCATATTTTAATGAATTCTTCACGTGACGTTTCATGGGCGTAGATTTTTGATTCTCTTTCAACCTGAACCTCAACGGGTAGTCCGTTTCTGTCAATGCCGATGGGGAACAAAACTTCGTTTCCCTTCATGCGGAAGTAGCGTGCCACCATGTCTATCTGGGCGTAGTGTGCTGCTCCCGCAACGTGCCATGGTCCAGACGCGGTGGGCGGAGGCGTGTCAATTGAGAACAGAGGTTTCTTGGACGCCTTGCTGAATCGATAAGTGTCCTCCTCCTCCCACAATCGGATCTGTTCTTCTTCACGTCTGATGTCCCATCGCGAGGCTTTTATCCTAGGTTTAAAGGCTTGTCTGTCATTAGGTTCCGTCATTTTCTCAATCTCTCTGTCAAATTAGTGATAACACGCAGCGAAACGGCTTAATGGAATTAACTGATACGCTTAAAAGAATTTGCGCCAGACCTAATCGACTTGGCAGGCGGTCATCTCAACAGCCTCGCTGTCAAATGCAAGTTCAATGCTACAAATTTAAACATTATGGATCAATGCTAGCATGATTACGCCTGTTAGTGACGCCATAACGCGGTTATCATTAACACGAGAGCATAGCTCTGCCGCTTCTCTGGACTAATCCCTTATCGATTAGCCTATCAAGGTGATTTGCAGCCCGGTTTTGGAAAGACTCGTTCGTTGAATCTTTGCCGCGCAGTTTCTCTAGCTTGCCAGCTTAAACCTGAGTATAGCAGCGATTCCGCCGAACGAGTTTTTCAGCATATGACCTTCCTCAGATTCGGTCGATATGATTTCCACGTTAGCCCCAACCTGTTCAGCTAGGTCAGCGAAGTCATCTATAAGATCTCTAGTTTCAACTACCGCCAGAGAAGGAGCATTGCAATCAGGGCAGGGTTGCCCAATCAAGCCTTGTTCAAATGGTGGAAGTGCCGGTTCCTTCATCGTTTCTTGGCGCTCATCGCCGCACGCGTTGCATTTGACTGTTGCTCTTATTATGTTCAGTCCTTCGGACAGCAACAGTGTATGCACCGTGCCTGCTTGGAGTGCTCTCTTTACATCTTCTAAGCCGTAGCTGGCCAAGCCCGTGTCATGACCTATTTGATACAGAAAGTCTTGCATGACCTTTTTCTCTTCGA
Organism: Candidatus Bathyarchaeia archaeon; assembly: GCA_035283685.1. NCBI lineage: Archaea > Thermoproteati > Candidatus Bathyarchaeota > Bathyarchaeia (SeqCode) > Bathyarchaeia archaeon. The sequence continues at coordinate 98,040 of DATETJ010000004.1, read as the reverse complement.
CGTAACGAACTTTTTTGAGGATTTCCGGTGCGCGTTCCACCACTTCCTCTACGCCTTGGTCGCCTGTATATGCGGTGTCAACTGTGTCCAATATTTTCTGTTTCAGCATGTAGTTTAGATGGTCGCCTTTTTGAAAATCGTATTTGGTCGGTCCTGGACCTCCCATTATTATGCCTTTCAAATTGGCAATTGGTATGAATATGCTGTTTGCATGTCCTCCGACACGTTTGAAATAGGCTAAAATGTTAGCTTCTCTAAGTCTCTCAAACCTTCGAGCAGATTGTCCGCCTGCTCGATGCTTGCCCGGGACGCCTGATGTCTCCTCGCGGACTATTTGGAGCCGGTTGCCTTCCAGTGTGGCGATTGTTGTCTCGGTTGTGTCGATGACCATGATTCCATATGCCTCTTCTTCTCTTAGCTGTTCTTCCAGGTATTCGGTGTGGAATTTGGGGTCGCAGCGGTAAAGGTAGATGTTGATTGGTTTAGGCGGCGTTATGACGTAGGTTTCCATGCGTTCGCTTCCTGGTCCGTTTTGGGGTATGGCGCCTGAGAAAATTACCAGTCCGTTTTTGGGCACTTCTCTGAACAGTTTCAGCTTCTGCTGGACTTTGGTGATTGCGTCTTGAACGTTTTTCCGTGTGGTGTCTGATTTGATGTTTGTGGCTGTGCCGTATTCTTGTCGTAGCATATTCATTACTTCGGCGATTTGTTTGCCAGGAGGAACAAACAATGATACGAGTTCGGTTCCTCGTCCCTCTTTCCTGCTTAGGGTTCTTAGTGCTTTTTTGAGTCGAAATCGCTCAAGCGATGTGCGTTTTTCAGAGATAGATGATGTGCTCACTTCGATTCATTCGCCTGTTTATGGTTTGTTATGCCTAGTTTAGGATGGGTATAGATAAGAATTGCTTTAGGGATGAGGCCAGAAGGGACCATGCCTTTGCTATTAGTCTCGCCATTCTGGGAGTTCATGTGCGCGGAAGCAGGCTGATAGATGGCCTGGTTTCACTTCTATCAGTGGTGGTTCTTCCAGCCGACATTTGTCTATGACGTATTGGCATCTGGGATGAAATCTGCAGCCCCATATCTGGACGACTGGATCAGGTGGGTCGCCTAGAAGTCCGTGGAGTTCTCTTGTTAAGGGTCTGTCTAATCTGGGAATTGAAGCTAGCAGTCCACGCGTGTAAGGGTGCCTAGGATCCTTGTAGACTGAGACCACGTCGCTGTTTTCTACGATTTTTCCTGAGTACATGAAGGCTACGTAGTCTGCCATTTCGGCTACGACAGCGAAGTCGTGTGATATGAGTAGCATGGCTAGGTTGAACTGTTTTTTCATCTGTCTGAGCAGTTCTAGCACTTGTCTTTTCACGATTACGTCCAGTGATTTTGTGGGTTCATCTGCTATTAGGAGGGCGGGTCCGCTTATTAGTGCCATGGCGATCATTATGCGTTGTCCTTCGCCGCCGCTGAATAGGTGTGGGGCGTTGTGGTAGCGTTTTTCGATGTCTTTTAGTTCGACTTTGCCGAGGTATTCGAAGACTAGTTGGCGTAGTTTTTCTCTTCTGGTTTGCTCGTGTGCTGTTATTGATTCGCCTACTTGGGAGCCGATGAATTCCATTGGGTGGAGTGCTGGGAGGGGGTTTTGGAAGATCATTGCTATTTCTTTGCCTCGGTAGTGTCTGACGTCCTCTTGGGTCATTTTGAGTAGGTCTTTGCCTTTGTATAGGACTTCGCCTCCGAGGACTTCGCCTTCGGCTGTTATGCGTTTGTGTGTGAGTCCTTTTGAGTCGCCGCGGAGGTAGCCGCGTGACCATTGTGAGCCTGAGCGTCCTAGGTGGACGTAGTCGACGTCTTGGGCTTTGACTATGTATGGTATTAGGTTTAGTAGGGAGTAGGCGACTGTGGTTTTGCCGCAGCCTGATTCTCCCACTAATCCAAACGTTGTTCCCTCTATGATTTGGAAGCTTATGTCGTCAACGGCTTTTATTGTGGCTTGGATTGGTTGGAAGTCGCTTGTTCGCTGTGCCACGTAAAAGTTTGTTTTTAGGTGGTTTACGTTCAACAGTATGTTGTCGTTTGTTGGCATTTGGCTGTTTTTTCCTTTTGGTTTTGGATATGATATGAGTTTGAGGAGGAATAAAACCGTTGAGCATGGGAGCTTAGGGTTTGTGCTGGTGGTGGACCGGGCGGGATTTGGACCCGCGGCTTCCTGATTGCGAATCAGGCGTTCATACCAAGCTGAACTACCGGCCCGTTGTGGTGATTTGTGTTGTATGTTTCCTTTTATTCTTTTGTGACGTGGGTGGGGGGTCTATTAGTATGAGTCTGGAAAAATTTTTTTGTGGTGAGAGTTCTACTTTTCTGTTTGTGGTTTGGGCGCTGTTCTTGTTTCTGTTTGGGGGTTGGGTTCTGTTTTTGTGTTTTTTGCGTGACGTTCTATGTTGTTATGCGTGACGTTTAATGTTGGCATGCGTGGCGATTAGGTATGTAGACGAGGCTCTGCGGGAAAAGAAATTTCAAAAGAAGAAGGGAACAGTCGCTTAGCGCCTTCTTCTACCGCGTTGCGGCTGTTGGCTTGGACAGTTGTAGTTGAACACGCAAGCTCCGACTGTTTGAACTTGTTTTGTGTTGGCTTCCAGTGTAGTTATGTGTGATTTGTTTGTCTTTCATTGGGTTTTTCTTGTCTTTGGTTGAGCCAGATTACTCTCCATTCTGACACGCGTTTGCCGCGTATTTTAGCTGTCCATATGTTGTGGCGGTTGAGTGGTTTGTGGGAGCAGGTGGAGTAACCGACCACGACGACGATGTTGTTCTGGGTTGTGACGCAGGTGAAGGTGTTCTGGTAGTCTGGGTATTCTTTGAAGAATTCTTTCCAAACTTTTTTCATGGTTTCTTTGCCTTTGGTGGTGGCTCCGTCGCTGTCTATGAATGTGTGGTCATCTGTCATTAATTCTGCTAGGCCTTCGGGATCTTGCTCATTGATTTTTTCGTTGAATTTCAGAGCAATCGACATTAGCTTTAGAGGGTTCATTTCAGTTCACGTGAAAGGTTATTTTGGGTAAACGAGTTCAAAGTTTTCACAGATCACTAGCAGGTCTTCTTTCATTGTGAATCCAAGTTTTCTGCCTAGTCGGGTCCAGTATTTCCAGTGTTCTCTTCTCCAAGATTCTAGGGTGCGATCATCTTCGCCTTCGGAGTAGGCAAACGCTGCTTCTACCTCGTTGAATGGTTTAACCACAACTGATGCGGTTTTGATGATTGCAGCGGGTTCTCCTTTGCCATCTAATATGACGTTGTAGTCGCCTACCTTGGGCATCTTTTCTCTCTTCTTCTCTAGCTCGATGACTAGGGTTGCCGTCCCTGTCTTCTTGCCTGTTAACACCAGTCTTAGTAATTCATCAGCTAGTTTGGGGTTTTCTCCGAAAGACCAAGCATCGACAAAAGATTCAGTTATGCCGCTTTCTTTTCGAAAGCGCTTCCAGTAATCCGCCGCCTTTTTTGAAATGTCCATGTGAACACATTGCTGGACATAGCGGACCAAGGCTAAAAAACTTAGTGTGTTGAGGTTAAAAGCTACGAGAAACTATTGAGAGTCTTGATGGATCCGAAGATGCCTAGGAATTATAAGAAGCTGACCCATGAAGTGTTTGAAATACTCCGTGGACCCTTGAAGTAGAGACAGCATTGATGTGAAGGAGTGAAAACGACTGAAACATCACTCGAAATAAGAGAGGACTGGCGATGAGATGTTAAAGATTCGTAGGTATGAGAAACGAGATTTTAGAGCATATGTTAGCACGCTGGAGAAAACTACGAATTGGGGAAACGAGGCAGAGCAAGAACTTAACGCTAGAATCCAGAAGATGACTGAGAAAGAAGAGATCTGGGTTGCCGAAGCTGATGCTCAGGCGGTTGGTTTTATGATTCTTTCGCCAAACAATGATGGCACACTGGAGATTGACTGGCTTGATGTGGATCCAGGCTTTCAGCGTAAGGCGATAGCCACGAGTTTGGCTGCCAAAGCTGCCGAAATCGCCAAAACTAAGAATGCCGAGGCGCTAAGTGTTCATACTAGTGTAGAAAACAAAAACATGATTGCTTTTCTCAAAAGAAACGGGTTCGAAGTTTTCGAGAGAATTACAGATTTCTATGGGAAAGGCAAGGACGCGTTACGTTTCGAGAAGTTACGACGTAGCTACGTGTAGATTAGGAGGATTGATAGAGATTGATAATGATGTTTCAATAGGAAAACCGACAAAAAGGAGAGTCTAAGGGAGATTTCTCCTAAGTGAGGATTCCTTCTAATGCTTGCTGATGAGCAGTTGTTTAAGGCTGGGGTTGTGCAGTTGATTCTCGGGAAAGAGGTAGAGGAGGCTCTTGAGGCTCTCAGTAAGCATTACCGTGTTGGTGTTCCTCGGTTGAGGGTTGGGATGCCTAAACGGTCTGGTGGCAAAGCTGGATGTTATGTTTCAGGCACGAAGACGGTTCATGTGACTAGCATGGAGAGGCTTTATGACCCGTTTGTGATCTTGCACGAGTTCTATCATCATCTCAGGACGCATGGCGGAAAGCATATGGGAACAGAGAAACACGCCAACAAATTCGCGGAGGAATACATCGCCGCATATCAAAATGCTGGCAGGTATTCTTTTCGGGTTTCCTACAAATATTGAAGCCGTTGTCATCGTCGTGATGCTGTACGTTAGACAGTATAGGAAAAGAAATTTCAAAAGAAGAAGGCAACAACAAGCTTACACCTTAAAACACGGAGTCAGTCTCTATTGTTGTTCTCGCCCTGTCTCAGGTGAGATGGGTGACTTTGACCCGGCATGCTGGTGAATTTGAAAAAGGCTAGAATCATTTACTATCGCCTGCGAACACAACACATACACGCACGAAATGAACGAAACCGTAGCGAGAAGAACCAGAATACTTCTGCAAAAACATCGGACTGCAGGGTCATTTTGAGTCTGAAAGAAAGACTTAAAGGCGTCACTCATGAACCATGAAGTGGCAAGTGTCAAACGCAAACGAGATAAAGTTGGGATCAATTTTTGAGTGGCACGAAGTTCAAGTGGCTATCATTTGGCATTGCCATAGCGATCTCAGGCTTGTTGCTTGTTCAGCTGTATACATCAACTGTCTCAAGAAGCCTGCATGAAGAGTGGCACATACACTTAGTGGCGGGACACACGCAAATTGCAGAAGACGTGGAGAGACAACGTGAATCCATCTTAACTATCCACATGGTGGCTGGATTCCTCAGCATCCTTTTAGCCATCATAGAAGCACTAATAATCATAAGGTTCTGGAAGACTCAAGCCTAGAAAAACCTTCAAAGGACACAATATGAATAAAGGGAAAAAGCCTCAGAAATCCGCCAAAACGTATTCCAGCCAAGAAATTCGAAGAAGCATACGGGCTAGGAAAAGAAGGAGGAAATACTATTTTTTCACCGCAGTGGTCTTGACAGTAACAATAATTGTCCTAGTCGCTGCAACAGGAAACTTGCCCCAAATTTCGCAGCCGCCTGCTGAACAAAAAGGCGATCTGATCGTGCACGTTGTGGATGACGCAACTGATAACCTCATCGGCGGAGCAACTATAGAGATTTCCGGACCATACACAACAAGCATTGTTGCAACTGATGGCGTGTACTCGTTCCAATCCATCCCCGTAGGCACGTATTCTATTTCGGCCAGCGCAGCTGGGTATAATCCAGACTCAGTGACCGCGACAGTAAACGCCGGAGACACGGCGCACACCACTGTGAGACTGAGCCACGCCTAAAAAGCCTACAAAAATCCCAGTATTTAGTCATCGTTCACAATTCATGGAGCTTCCAGCTGTAGCCTTACATCGTTCCGATAGCGTCTAAATGCTGGTTCGCTAGATTATTACGACTTACTTTTTGGCTAAGCCCTGAACCATCAACGGCACAGTTTTGCTAGCCCTCAATATCTCGACGAAGAGTGGTTTCCCATCATTGTCAAAATGAACCGCTACGTGACCCGCTTCCTCTGCGTGAGAAAGTCTTCCCTTTTCAGCAAACCACTCGAATAAGAACGTCAGCTTCCTCATCATACTGGATCTTACACACCACACCAGTCCAGTTTGGCGCTTGGATTCGCGGTCAGTACGGAAAATCTGACACGTGATATGCTTCGATATTTGGACTTTTCGAATTTACCTTGTCAATAAAGTCTTCCTTGTCCAAGGACACTAAAACAGCAAGACGATCCAACGCAACTTTCAGATACATAGCGTCTATAGCGTAGACGCCGTACGTAGAGCAGAGAGGATAAGCTGACAAGCAAAAAGCCTTGTTACAGTTATTCAGAAGCCTCGGATGAACCATCAAGTCAAGCCGCTTTCTCCCTTGGTCAGCAATATTAGCCCCAACTCTTCTGGCTAAGGTTCCACACACTTCTTGGTAAACAATGCTGGGCTCCGACAAAACGAAGTCATCAGGCACGGCGCTCAGTATCTTATAGCATCTCTTACTGTATGGCTCATCCTCTTTCAAAGCAGCTATCAAGACATTCGAGTCGAGGGTCAACATGCGACTACTGGTTCTCATGGTGCCTAGACCTTCTTGTTTCCCCGAGCACGCTAGGACGTCCAGTCCATTTTTTCGAGACCTTACCCTTAAGCTTCAGGAAACCCTCAACTCCTTTCTTAATCTCCTTCACTTCCTCCTCACTCAATGAAACCGCTCTCTCCGATTCAACCAGCTTAGTCAAAAGTTCAGCCCATGTTCTGCAGCCCAGCTCAACCTTAAGCCTTCTAAGCTCCTTCAACAAATCCTCAGGCAAATTCTTGACAAGAATCGTCGCCACACAGGTCACCAAGAATACCCAGATAACCCAGAATATAAAGATTATCCAGAACCGAAAACTACACGAACGAGTTCTGCTGATGCTGGTCGCTATGCTTTACGCCTGATAATCGGTTTGGTCGAGGTCTTCCGCATTGTCTAACTCTAGTTCTTAGGCATTTCATTGGATTTGCTTCTCGGCATTGCGTGGCTCTGATCTGAAGTAGCTCAAGTACGACAACCCGAAGAGAACTAGTGAAGCTACTCCTGCAAGAACACATAAGCCTGTGCCAACTGCGAAGCCCCAAGGTCCTCCAGGAGTCGCAACCAAGTTTGTACCACTGAAAGACCCAAACGCAAGATCGTCTAAGGCAGAATACATCAAGTTAAAAAACAGAAACGCAGCTGCAAAGTTCAACAAAAGCGGAGCTATCAACAGAAGCCGAAGCCGAGGGCTTCCAACTCCAACAGCTCCCATAACGCTGGAAACAACCACGAGCAAACCAACTACCAGCAAAGCACCATCTAAACTTAGGAGACGATCAACAACCCAGTCAACATCATAAGCGGGCACGTTCCAAGCCATCACCCTAAACGGGTAAACATCTATACTCACGCCTGAAGCCCTAATAGACCACCAAGGCAAGAAAAGCGAAGCCAAAGCAACCAAACTCACAACAACGCCTAAACCACCCAGTTTAGTCGCCATTACATATTTCGCCTCCAACCCTACGAAGAGGTCAGTTCGGCAAATGGCCGTGTCACAGCCGTGAGGCTCCTAGCCGTCGCCTCACATCATCCCAATACAGTTGAAGGTAAAACGTCCCTATTATTAGTTTTGCACGCTTGACTGCGTAACTGGGTACTCAGGAACTGTTCCAACTCGCCTTGACACAGCAAACACAACGACCGCCACAACAGCCAACAGAAGCATTGTTGCCCCTAACCAAACCCAGTTCGACGAAATAACACGCGCAGAACTAACGTTGCTGTCCGCACCCGCATGACCCGTGTCTCCAGACCAACTCGCACGGAAAAAATACGTTCCAGCAGACCTAGGCTTCCACTCATAAGAATACTGCCCATTAGAACTACTTGACACGGTTCCTAAAACTGTCCAAGAAGAATTATCCGACCTCACATAAATCGTCACCACGCTGTTAACCGAAGCAGAAGAAACCGCTCCGCTCAACGTCACCGAACTGCCCTCAATCAGCAGAGATGATGAAACCGACAACGTAATCGAAGAAGTCGCTAACGCGCTAAAACTCGCAGAAACCTGCCCAGGCGACACCTGCTCAGCATCCTCTAAAGTAATAACCTGAGCCGAAGCGCCAACCAGCGAATCCGGGTACTCGCCAACTCGCCAACCGTTTTCCCAGTTGCCACCCGTGGTTTCGGCCACGTAATAGCGCTCATTGTTGTACTCGAAATATCGAACTGTTGATCTTGCATCCCGCGGCGCATGTGAAAGGCTCACCCCGATATTCATGTGCACCTCACTCTCATAATACAGCAACACCACATCCAACCCACCAGCCACCATAACCGACGCTGCCACAAAAGAAAAAAGATCACAATCCCCCACGTTCTCAACCAGTGTTTCAACAGGATACTCCTGAGGCGCACTAGCCACATACGGAATCTGATGTACAATCATCAACACGCCATTGGCAAAGTCTTCATCATCCTGATAAATAGTCCACAAGCTATCAGCCACAGGCTCCAACGCATAAGGCGTAACAAACTTGCCCAGATCCAATGTGGAACGCAAATTATGATCCTTGCCCACAAAATACTCATACAGCGAAGACGACACAGACACATTCAACTCATAGCGGTCAGAGCCATCAGGATGGTCAAGAAGCCAATAACTAGGTGTAAAGTCTGCTCCAAACGAGTATGGAAAAAGGGAAAACGCCACCAGGAAAACCGTTGAAGCCAAGACAACAGCAAAACGAAACGAAGCCAAAATTTCGACCTGCCCAACCGCTAGTCTAAGTTTCCATGTCCGGCTGCCGCGATAAAAGAAGTATGAACAGCAAGTCAAGACCGCAAATATGAACCAATGTCAGCTACCAGGCTCGAAGCTTTCACTCACCCTTCATGGAGACTTTAAATACCCACACCCACACCATAATCGTCTCCCATCCGGAATCACAAAGCACATGGGACGTGTCTCACACCATGCAGAGACGAGTAATAGTTGTTCACGGCGGAGCCGGCGCCTGGCACCCCGAACGCCGAAAAGCTGGCGTGGCAGGAGTCAAAACCGCAGCCAAAACAGCCTACGACATACTAGAATCACCTAAAGGCTCAGCCCTAGACGCAGTTGAAGCCGCAGTCAAAACAATGGAAGACAACCCAGCGTTCAACGCTGGACTAGGCTCAGTGTTTACCATAGACAAGCACATCGAAATGGAAGCCAGCATCATGGACGGGAAAACCCTACGCGCCGGAGCCACAGGACTCCTAACAGACATCAAAAACCCCGTCCACCTAGCCCGCCTCACAATGGAACACACCGACCACATCTTCATAGTCGGCGAAGGCGCAGAAAAACTAGCCAACCTCTTCAAACTCGAACGCAGAAACCCCCACACCGAACTCCGAGAACGCTACTGGCACGAACTCAAACAAAAACTCGAAAACGGCGAAACCGAAAACCAACCCAAACTAAGACAACTCCTCCAAACCCATCCAGACCTATTTGAAACAGACACAGTCGGCGCCGTAGCACTGGACAAACACGGCGACACAGCAGCAGCAACAAGCACAGGAGGATTCACGCTGAAGTTTCCAGGCAGAATAGGCGACTCACCCCTAATCGGCGCTGGCAACTACGCCGACAACCAAACCGGAGCCTGCAGCGCCACAGGCATAGGCGAAGTAGCCATACGCCTAGTCCTAGCCAAACACGTCTGCGATCAGATACGCACAGGACAAACAGCGCAGGAAGCAGTGGAAAACGCCATCACACTCGTAAACCGCAGGCTCAAGATCAAAAACAGCATGGGCTTAATAGCCGTGGACACACAGGGCAGAATAGGCGCGGCTCATAACACCCGCAACATGTGCTGGGCATACATGACACCTAAAACCGCCAAACCTAAGGCAAGTATGGAAGCCAAATACGTAACCGAAACCGACCTAGAAAGCGCCAACCTCTAGCGCCGACGCCTTGTTAATACTCTTCTTTACGATCTATGAGTCCATCTTTCCGAGCCTTGTATTCAGCAGCTTTGAAGACAAGCGCGCCAACAACCGCGGTCACGACAGTTGTCAAACCCAAGTAAAGCAAGTCTGCACCTAAAGTGTCATAAGGCTGAGCCAAACCAAACGAAGACCTCACAGCCTGCAGAAAATAAGTAATAGGCAGAGCATTCGACACGCTTTGAGCCCAAGACGGCAATATCTCCGGAGGAAATACAACTCCGCCCAACAGATAGAAAATACCTGAAACATAATCAGGCAAGGCAAACTGAATTCTCGCAGTCACTAGGTTGATGCCCGAAAAAATGAAACCAATAGAAATCATACAAGCCGTGCCCACTACTAAGCTCAACGCTACAGCTGGATAATTGGCACTCAACCAATCAATAGGCAGGCTAATTCCAATCAACCCCTGAAAAATCAACACCCCCAAACCAATAGTCAAAACCAGCGAAATCGAAGCATTCAACACGCCATTCAAGGCTCTACCCAAAATATAGTAAGGCAACGAACCCGGAGAGAGATAAATATGCCTCAAAACCTCATAATGCGAACGATCCTCATGAATCAGAAAACCCATAGTCATCGTAACCTGCAACACATAGATGAAAAAAGTGTTTCCAATGAACATGTACGCAAAATACTCAGGCCTAAACGCCCCCGCAACAGCGCTGCCAATGAGGAAAACGAAACCAACGATAAGCAAGCCCGCTAACGGTCTTATAACGTAATAAATGGAAAACACCAAAGGATCAGCCCAGTTTGTCTCAACCTTCCAGCCAACCCAGATCGCTTGCTTAACAGACCTGAGGATTGTGCTCACTGCCACCGCAAAGTCAGCCTCCCCTCTTTCTTACCCAAGTTCTCCATGTAACCCAACGCAAGCTTCGCCAACGGCATCAAAAACGCAATGAACACAACTAAAGCAGCTACATGCGGCAGAACATCAGCCGCGGTTTCACCGGATATTATGACTCGCCTTATCCCGTCTAACCCAAAAGTAATTGGGATCGCAGACGCCACAAGCTGAATCAGAAAAGGCAGGTACCGAACAGGAAAATAGAACCCCGACAGAAAATGCACCGGCTCCTGAAGCAAGCTTGCAGTGTGCCACGCTTCTCTGCCATACATCAGAAACAACGAAGCAAACAGCATACCTAACGCGTAGAGAGCCACAATGGTCAAAACAAAAATCAACAAAGCTACAACTGGATCGCGCAGGAAAATGGGCACCTGAAAAACATAAATGCCCACTGCAAGAATCGCCGCAGCCCTCAAAGCAGTGTTCACTATGCCGCCCAGAGCCATACCTAAGAGAATCGCCATTCTGGAAATAGGAGCAACTAAATACATCTGGAGGGTGCCAGTTTCTTTCTCCCAATAAAACTGCGCAGACATATTCCACAGCACGTTTGACCAAAAAGCCATCATCGTGCCGCCGATTACAACGAATCCAGCAAACTCGGCTGGAGCACTTAACATTTTATAGAGGTACACGTACGCGCTCAACGTTAAGACTGGCACTGTCACCTCAGTAAAGATCCAATGGGGTTCACGATTGCCGCCTTTAACTCTGACCCATAGTCTAGCATAGGCAACTCTAATGTTAGAAACCAAGTCTTCAATCATGAACCGGCAGCCTCGGCTTCCTCGAACCCTCGACCAACAAGGCTAATGTAAACGTCTTCCAACGTGGGCTCAGTCTTGCTCACACTCAAGACCTTGGCGTTCTCCTGACTCATCTTTGACACAATCTCCGAAAAGATCGATTCATTACGCGCGATGACCTTCAACGCGGTCGTGCCTGTCTGAATGTTACGCGTCTCAGTGAATCCAATAACACCTTGCATAGTTTTCAGGAAATCAAAATTCACGTTAACCGAAGAGATTTCAAGTTTGGCAGACGGATTCTTGGCTAAGTTCTCCTTCAGCGTCTGGGGGCTGTCGCATGCCAGAATTCGTCCACGATCGATTATTGCCACTCTGTCACACATTTCGTCAGCTTCAGCCATATAATGCGTTGTCAACAAAGCAGTTCCCTTCCTCTCCTGCTTCGCCCACTTCACCATGTAATTCCTCAGATTCTTCGCAGTCAAAACATCCAAGCCTAACGTAGGCTCGTCGAGAAACAGAATATGCGGATCGTTTATCAACCCTCTGGCAAGGTTCAACCGTTGCTTATAGCCAGAGGACAGTTTGTTCATTCTAGTTTTGGCATACTCTTCAAAGTCCAACTCAGCCATCAACTGCTTAATTTTCCCATTTGCAGCCGAAGACGACAACCCGTAGAGCTGCGAGAAAAACCACAAATTCTCTCTAACACTAAGAATACCGTATCCAGGGGTCTCGCCGCCAGAAACCAGATTAATGATTTTTCTAACCTTGTTCGGCTCCTTCACGACACTAAATCCTTTCACATACGCCTCGCCGCTGGTCGGCAACAGAAGCGTGGAAAGAATCTTAATGAACGTGGTTTTGCCAGCCCCGTTTGGACCCAGCAAACCAAAGATCTCGCCTTCCTCAATAGTAACTGAAACCTTGTCCAGAGCCTTAACTACGCTTTTGCCCGAACCTTTGAACACTCTGACCAGATCTTTGGTTTCTATGCAATGCTGCATATCAAATCGCAGACTAACAACTGCATCCATGAACATAAGAATTTCCTCACTGCCACAACAGCCACCAAAGCCCCTTTTTGACCCACAGAAAGACACCCCAGAATTGAACGCTCGAAGGCAAACATAACCGACAACGCCGCCAAGAAACTCTCTTCTCACCGACCCAGCTTTCGTCAATAGCCGAACGGAAACCCTTAAAAAACCAAGCATGGGTCTTCTAAGGATGCTCACACCCATAGGGGGAGGTGAAAACTTTGGAGGAAGAATGGGAAGAAGAAGGCGAAGAAGAAGGAGTTGACGACGAAGAATGGGAAGAAGAAGAATGGTAGCCGCAATGCAAAGCGCAAGTTTTTCTTACTATTGTTTTGAACATATGTCCTTATTATTCGATCGATTTCTTCATTTTGTAACGCAAGTTTATAACCAGCTCTCTCTATTGATTTTTGTTTCATCGTAAGAGTTGGAGCATCAGCAGCCCCATGGTTCGAGTCGCCGTTCTAGATGAGGACAAATGCCAGCCGAAACGTTGTGGCAAAGTATGCTATCGATTTTGTCCGCCAGTACGCAGCAAAATAGAAGCAATACGGTTTGAGGGTGACAAACCCATTGTTGTGGAATCTCTCTGCGTTGGTTGTGGTATATGCGTCCGAAAATGCCCTTTCAAAGCCTTATCAGTCGTCAACTTACCAGACGAACTCGAAGGCGAATGCAGCCATCGCTTCGGAGCCAACACATTCAAACTCTTTCGCCTACCGCTTCCCTCCCCTAGTGGCGTGCTCGGGCTGTTAGGTCAGAACGGCATCGGCAAGAGCACCGCCCTTAAAATTCTTTCGGGCGAAATCAAGTTAAACCTTGGGAAGTACGAGCAGCCCCCTAAATGGCCTGAGATCATCCAACATTTCAGAGGTTCAACCCTACAGGACTACTTGCTGAGATTAAGCCAGAAACAGTTGCGAGTGGTTTCAAAACCGCAGTACGTTGACAAGTTGCCTCAAGCTATTTCAGGCGAAGTAGGCGAACTGCTCAGAAGAGTTGATGAACGAGGCGTTTTCAAGACGTTGACCGAACAGCTCCAATTAAGCAGCATTCTAGACCGTACACTAGATGTGCTCAGCGGCGGCGAACTGCAACGCGTCGCTATCGCCGCGTCAATCAGCCGCAACGCCGATGTCTATCTTTTCGACGAACCCTCAAGCTACCTAGACGTGCAACAACGCTTGCAGGCAGCCCGAGTGATACGTGGCCTTAAGGATGAAGGCAAAACCGTCATCGTGGCTGAACACGACTTGGCCATACTGGACTACCTTTCCGACTACATATGCGTCTTCTATGGTTGCCCAGCAGTCTACGGCATAGTCAGCCACGTGCATGCGGTGCGCACGGGCATAAACATCTACCTGGAAGGCTTTGTGCCAGACGAAAATGTGCGTTTCCGCAAGGAACCCATAATCTTCCATGTTAAGCCACCTACAGCAGGCTGGGCAGCTGATGAAATCGTGCTGAAATGGGAAGAAATGCAGAAGACATACAGCGGTTTCTCATTGGCTGTCGAAGCTGGAGAAGCTGGCTTGGGCGAAGTAATTGGCATACTAGGTCCAAACGGCATCGGAAAAACCACGTTCGTCAAGCTTCTGGCTGGAATCGAGAAACCCGATATAGGCGTATCTCCGATGCAGAGCGACTCAGCCGTAAGCTACAAGCCGCAGTACATCTCAGCGGAATATCAGGGCACAGTGGAGCAGTTGCTCCGTGGGATGGCAAAAGATGAATTCGGCTCTGGCTGGTACAAAAGCGAGATCATGCAACCCCTAGACTTGGAGCTACTGCTAGAAAGAGATGTTGCTCAACTTAGTGGAGGTGAGCTGCAGAGAGTTGCCATTAGCGCTTGCCTCTCTAAGAAAGCGTTCGTTTACTTGCTTGACGAGCCCAGTGCTTACCTAGACGTGGAAGAAAGGTTAGCCGTGGCTAGAATCATACGACGCGTGGTAGAAACCCGAAACGCTGTGGCATTCGTGGTCGAGCACGATGTTGTGGCACAGGACTTCATTGCGGATCGACTCATGATATTCAAGGGTGATCCAGGAGTCAAAGGCACAGCTGCAGCACCAACTTCTCTTCGTAAGGGGATGAACCTGTTCCTCAAGGACATGAACATAACCTTCCGCCGAGATCCAGAAACAAAAAGACCCCGAGTCAACAAAGAAGGCTCCAAGATGGATCGCCACCAGAAAAAGGCTAACGAATACTACTATGTTTCTGCAGGCAAAGACTAGGGGCGCTGGGTTCTTCTCAGAGAACTTGAATCGTCCATGCTAGGGAGCCTTTTTGAACTTGATGCTCTGACCTGACAACTCCAGTTCGTAGACTTGGTTCACGTCAAAATCCACGCCCAAGCTCTCATACTCTTGTTCGGTTAAGAATAGGATCAGCTTGGGAAACGTGAATTGTGTTTGTTGAGGAAACATGGGCAGTTGCTGCTGAAGCGCCTGCATTATGTCTTGCGCCATACGGGCTTCATCAGTCTGAGGTCTAATCACCATGCGTGGCATAACCCTATCTTCCAAAAGCTCAATTCGCTTGCCCAAATTGCCTTCCGGGTCTCTTATGGATTCGATGCGTTGAACTCTTACGCGTACCAACACAAATCCCACATTCTACGTCTAGTTACTGAACACGGCGAGAGGTTTTATGCTTTCCCTTGTCTACTCCATTTCAACTGTCGCAGGCGGTTTGGGCGTCACATCATAATAAACCGCTGAAACATTCGAACAAGCACGCAGTATGTTTTCCGCGATGTCATCCAAAGTTTCCCAAGCTATGTCTGACACCTTGGCTGTCAGAAAGTCCGTTGTACTTATAGCTCTCACAGCAATGGCATACGGCTGTTTTTTCGGTTTCTCACGGATCAGGTAGAAGAACCTAGTAAAGGAAACATTGTTGGTCAAAATTATGTTCTGTAACTCGTTCAAGTTCGAAACTGGTGACTGATGGATGCTTCCTCCAGCATCGAGTACTTTCACGGTGGCTACTTCACCGTACACTCTGTTGCCATCTCTCAAGCCCGTCGCCTTGTCCTCAAAAACAGTCACTTGAACTTGCCCTTTTGGCACTTTGAAAAACTCCGCCGCCTGCCCTTGCATCTGCAGTAGCTGAGAATCATGAGATGCGTCCTCGACATTATCTAATATAACCGCGAAATACTGGCTTGGCGCGTAGGGTGCTAGTTTCTCCTCAGCTATAGCTGTCGCCACCTTCACAGCATCCAGCTTGTCTCTTCTGATCTCACCCACAACACGAACTGACAGCCCTGGGCCAGGAAACGGTTGCCTTTCAGCGATTTCACGTGGCAAGCCGAGAAAACGGGCTACGTCTCGAACTTGACCCTTGAACAGGGTGGCCAGCGGCTCGACAATGAGAAAGCCGTAGCGCTCCCTAGGGTTGATGCCTATTTGTGAAAGAACATTGTGTTGGGTCTTGACGCCTCCAGCAGTCTCAATGATGTCAGCCAGAATAGTGCCCTGCACCAAATAGCTAATCCCTTCGCGCTGCGCTGCCTCGCTCAGAACACGGTAAAAAGTTTCTCTGAACACTTTCCTCTTTTCTTCGGCGTCTCGCAATTCACGCATTTCTTCCAGAAAGCGCTCTTGCACGTTAAGGATCTTGATCGGCAGACTGAGCGGAGGTTGAGATAATAGTGCGGCGACTCTCTCAGGCTCACCAATGCGCATGAAGGCGTCGTCCAGCATGGCGCAGAGCAGGTTGTTTCCAATTGCGCCGTGCACAAGGGCGGCGCACGTGCAACTGTCCACCCCGCCGGAAACTGCGATGAGTGCTCGTTCGCTCCCCAAAACGTTTCTTATCTGCTCCACTTGTTTTTCAACAAACTCTTCAGGATCGAATTTTGCTTTTAACTCTGACATAATTTTGACAGCTTCCTCTCAGATCATCTGGTTCAGGGTTTCTCTGCTTATGTACATGCCTCCATTAGGCATTTTCTTGATGCCCACGGCAGCATAAAAGACTTCGAAAGACACGGGCTTGTCAAGTTCTTCTAGGTTTCGGAAGCGTATCATGGAGACGCTTTCTCTGCCAGCGACAAACGTGTCATATTCCTCCTTGTTCTCAAAAACTGTTTCAGCGCCGTAAAGGTTCCACAACTCATCTTGTGATCCCGTAATTCTCTCCACGAACTCACCGAAGCCCCTGATGTGTCTAGCGGGGGACTTGATGTAGAATAGTAGCTTACTTGTCTCTTTGGGACCAACCTTTCCCCGACGCACAAACGAGTGAACCGAATTACCCCGCTTGTTTATGGTGCACCTGCGAGACCACCACTTCTCATCTTCAACAAGAATGTAGGCGTAGTGTTCCTCAGTCATCTTGGACACCGAAGCGAAGAGTTAAGCCTTAGATTACTAATCTCAGCCTTAAAATAATTAACTAAAGTATATGAGTTGCCAAATGGCAAAGGAAGACGGGAACTGAGATGCGCTTGGATTACCACATGCACACAGCGTTTTCAGATGGCAACAGCGAAATGGCCCGATACGTTGACGGAGCAGCTAAAAAGGGAATCAACGAAATCGGCTTCTCAGACCACTTTCACTTGCGCAAAGAGGCATGGTCTATGGATCCTAAACGACTGAACAACTATGTTGAGGCCATCGGCAGTTTCAAACAGACCTCGCCGATTCCTGTCAAAACGGGCTTGGAAGTGGAATTTGTCCCTGACAGGGTGGAGACTCTGATGCAGGCGATTCGTCATTTTGACTTCGATTATCTCATGGGTTCCGTACACTACATCGGAGACTGGTTGATTGACAGTAAATCCGCCATGGAGGAATGGGTTAGAAGAGATGTTGACCAAGTTTATGAGCAATACTTTGACTTGGTTCAAACCATGGCGAGGACGGAATTATTCGATATTGTTGGGCATCTGGACTTGGTCAAAATTTTCAACTTCCGACCAAGAAATGACCTCGACGACCTTCTGCTTGAAACCGTGCAAACGATAAGCAAGAGCGGCATGTGTATCGAAATCAACACTAGTGGATTAAGAAAGCCTTGTCGCGAAATTTATCCGAGCGAGAAGCTGCTGAAAATGTGCTTTGACAACGGTTTGCCTATTACATTCGGCTCGGACGCTCATTTACCAGAGGATGTTGGAGCTGATTTCGACAAAGCCGTTGATCTGGTGACGAGAGTTGGCTACGACGAAATAGTCAGGTTCACCCGAAGAAGACGAGAATTTGTTCAATTTTGATCTGGAGGTTTGAGCATTTCTGCCGCAAATTTCGCGGTCATCGTGCTAAGCTTTTGTTGCGTTCCTGAAAAGGAATCCTCGTTAACCTTGGTTCAGCGTCCCTTGGTTTCCATTCTTTTCTTCAGTTAAGGTTTTTGTGTTCGGAGCGTTCTAGGAATGTGAGTGCGAGTGGCCCGGGTCCTAATATGAACCAAGAAGAAGCTAAGAACGTTGTGGAACTGCTGAAGCATTACGGCGAAAGTCGAAACCAGACCGTGAGCGTAGCAGACAGCGCGATACGCGGTTTCAAAGGTGAATTGCGGTCAACTCAGAAACTGTGGAAACAGGGAAATAAGTCGTTCTTGATTAAAGCTGGCTTGGCGATGATTGCTTTTCCAGATCCTACGATAAGCGATGTCGTAGGTTCAGCTATGATTGCGGCGGGTTTGATTCAGCTGAAAATGCGGAATTCAGCGTTGCATGTTGACGATGTGTTCAAGACTTTTCCGAAAGTGGTCAAAGAGTTGGGCACAATAAAGGGACATGTGATCTGAGCGGGAGCGCAAGTTCTATAACAGCTACCTCGCCATAATATGCTGCAAACATGCCCAAATAACGCAGAATAGGTGAGTGCAAGATTGAAACTAGTTACAGTTCTGTTACCCGAAGCCTATCTTGAAGGCTTAGACGAGCTCGTCCGATCAAACATGTATCCAAGCAGAAGCTCCGCAATTCGCTCAGCTGTTAGAGACATGCTGAAGAAAGAGCTCTGGCAAAGAGGACGAGAAGAATAAGCGGGCACGAATTTACTGCGCTTCCACTTTTCTAGTTTTCAAGCTTCCACGCCTCATCTCTGATTCGCTCGGCAGTTTTCGTTGGGTCCTTTGCATCAACGATGGCTCTACCCACAATGAGATATCGCGCTCCAGCCTTTGCCGCTGCTACTGCATCTCCTCCTTGAGCGCCTATGCCCGGCGAGTATATCGGTACTCTGTCCTTTAGTACAGCGTGAATTTCACGGATTTTGTCTGGAAATGTAGCTCCTACCACGGCGCCGTCAGCCTTCCATCTTAACGCTTTTTCCGCGAAAACCCTGTACTGTGGAACTAACTGGTTAGTGTTTGGGTCTTGCACCATTTGCCCGTAACCTTCAGTGGCGCCCTTGTGGCTCATGTAAACTAGCAGAATGACGCCCCGCTTCATTTTTTGGGCAACTTCAAACACAGGTTGCATTCCTTCTTCCCAACCAACGAATGGACTCGCGATTACAGCGTCGAAGCCCGCTTTGAAATAGTACTCAGCGATGGCGAGGTTTGTATTCCCAATGTCGTTTATCTTTGCGTCCATGATGGCTGGTAGCCTCAGATCGTGCGCCCTTTCGACGATTTCCTTCACGCCGTCAAACAAGCCAAGCGGCAAAACGGCTTGCCTGTTCAGCTTCAGCGCACACAGATGCTGATGTGTTAAATCAAGGATCCGAAGGCTTCTCGCCATGAGGCGCCGAGGAGTGTCAGAGGGAAGATCCAATGCAAGAACTATGTTTGACCTGTGCTTTTCTGCCGACCTCTCCATTTCTTGCCTAAACAAGTTTGCACCTTTTCAGCAATTGTTGTGCAGCTTTAAAAACACTTATGATTGACCGCTTTGAACCTGCACGGTCTAAAGGCAGTTTTATATGTTACGTTCATGATTAAGTTTCGGCATCTTTTAGGGGGATACACTCGCAAGTTGTCCGTGTCTCCAAGTGTCCGCATGGTGCTGGCACGTCGAATTGCAGGTGAGATTATTCTGTCAAGGAAGCCTGGCGCCACAATGAGAAAGTGGCGTGAACTGTTTTCTGTCTCGCAAATGCGATTATCTGAGAAAATGGTTCTTTCTTCGCCGTCGGTTATCAGCGATTATGAGAGTGGGCGTCGTAAGAGCCCTGGCACACGCTTTGTGAGGCGATTTGTGTGGGCTTTGCTGGTGATCGATGAGGAAAAAGGTGGAAGATACATTCGTGAATTGGCACGGTTGACGAGTTCGCCGACAACTCCTATTCTCGACTTGCGCGAGTTTCCAATTCCTGTGCGCACTGAGCTATTCTGCAAGGCTGTGCTCGGCGAAGTGTTAACCTGCAAAGAAGAAGCTCAAAGCGAAATTCTAGGCTATACTGTTGTGGACAGCCTGAAGGCGATGGAAACGTTGTCAGGATGGGAGTTCTTCACCATTTTTGGAAGCACCACCGAACGCGCTTTAGTGTTCACGAACGTGCATAGGGAGCTGTCGCCCATGTTGGCTGTAAGGATCAGCCCCCTGAAACCGCGGCTAGTGGTTTTCCACGGCGCCGAACCCGACGAGCTGGCAGCAAAACTCTCTGAGTACGACCGCATTCCTCTGGTTTATTCTTTGGCGCCAAGCGTTGAATACTTGATCAGGTCTTTGCGTCGGCTTTATCGCATTGCTCTACGCATGAAGTTCGGCAAGCCCGTCAGAGTGCCGCCCAAAGTCACAGCCTAATCTGGCCAGTACGCTATGGAATTGAACGTATCTTTGAAATGTACAAGTGAAGCAAGTATATGGCGGCGAAGATGGTGAGTGCCACCTCAAACTGAAGGATAACAGGGTTGTTTTCAATGCCCATGAAGTAGCCTTGCTGCAAGATGTCTTTAAAAACTAGGATCTGCAGAAACACGGCGCCGCCTAAACAACTCAAACCTAAACTGTGAAAAGCTAGGCGTAAACGGGCAAAGTGGCCGTTGAGTTTGAGCTTCGCCAACGTCAATCAGCATTATCTTCTACCTTAGGTTGAATAGTTATCGTTTATGAAAACGGACTCTGAATGCAGGTTTAGTCTTATTGTTCTAGCTTGTTTCTAGCGAGGTCGGTTGATACGGCTGAGAACAAAGCCCATAAGTCAACTATGCAAAGTAATAGTATCGTTGTCCCTGTCTTCGAGTGGTTCTGGCATGGAAACTGAGAAACCTGAAGACAAAGTCGTCCATGTCCCTCAGGAGTTCAGGATAGAGTCTTTCCAATGGCTCAAAGACAAGATGGGTGTTCAAGAAAGTTCAGTTGAAAGACTATCTCTGCCAAGAATCATAAACGCCACGAAAAAACATGCTCCACATACCCTGAAGAGAGTTGAAGAATACTACGTCCAAGTCGGATGGCTCTTGGCTGCGGCTGAGCTTGCGAAGCAATTGCCGTCGGTTGAAGCGTTAGAAAGAGCTGAACGATACTACGCGAAAAGTTGTTTTTACCGTTCAGCTGCAGAAGTTGCCGAGAAGATAGGAACGCCGGAAGCATTGAAAAGAGCAAAAGAATACCGGAAGACAACCTGTTGATTCCACTTGGTGCAGAGCAGGCACCGCATTGCTCTCATTACCGCTGTTTCACTGATTTGATAATGAAAATATGGTCAGGATAGGAAAAAGGATAAGCTACGGCAACTCAACTTGGTTTATCAAACTCAGATCTGATAGGTCGTTCATTCTTATCCTTTTGTTAGAAACTGTGTAAAGCACATTTTCGACGTAAAGCTCTCTCACCACAAAAAAGCGTTCATCGTACTGATAGACGACAGAGTCTCTGTGAGTGACTGTGCCTCTCATGACTAGACCATCTGTCACGGTTATTTTGAAAACGTATGCGCCTTGCCAAAACGAGTAGTCCATATTATTCACTGAGACTGGGAGCACCAGTAACTCCTTCGTCTTATCCAAGAGAAAGGCCTTGTGCTCAGTCAAAACGAGCGTATCGGACGAGACGCCTTCAAAAAGGTACTTGTCTATCTCAGTTGGCGTGCTTACGTTGGCTACGTTGAAAAGCGAAATTTTCACATTAGTTCCGTCCTTGCCTATGCCTATTAGATGATTGTCATCGTACGGGTGCAGGTACCGTGTGAAACCCGGGATTTTGAGATAGCCCAGGATTTGTGGACTGCTTGCGTTTCCGACATCTACTACAAAAAAGGGATCTCTCTGAACGACCGAGGTTGAAAGATAGGCGCGATTGCCGATAAATCGAGCCGAATCCAAGGTTTCGTCGGGTGCAATGTTCTCTAGTCTGCCAACGATGCTTAGGTCCATGTTCATTATGTAGAGGTTGCTGTGAACAGTTCCATTAGCCCATGTTGCAGTGGCTATTCGGAAGTAGCTATCATACTCGTCCATTGAGAACTGATTGAGCTCGCGGCCCGGCACTTTGCCATGAGCCTCAACCACCAGAGCATCTTGCTCCACGCTTATTCGGTAGATTGATGTTTGAGCGTCTGCTTCTGGAAACGTTATGTAAACGTTGTCAAGAGAAACGTACATGCTGCTTGTGCCCCCGAGCATAAGTGTCCTGTACGTCGGCTCTTCTTCAACTCGGTGTATGTTCATTGCGGCAACTGTCGTGAACAGATAGTAGTTGTCTGACGCGTTGGCGTGGTAGATTTCTGAAGGGCTTATTTCCTTCACTTCGTCGTCTGCGTAAACCTTTGGAAGAACAACAGTGTCGTAAATCACATAGGCTGGCTGGCTGACAACGAAATATACGTAGTCGCCTATCATTCTTGAGTGGAAATAGCTGCCAGTTATCGTGAAGTTTCCTAGCAATACAGGTTGCGTCTTTTCAGAAATATCGTATACGCTCGCTGAGGTTTTGATGTCTATTACGACGGGTTCATAATACTGCCTTGATGAAACGGTGTAGTGGCTACCCAGAACCACTAGCTTGTCCTGACTCACGAATATACCCACAGGATAAGTGTCGTTGAAAGTCATCTTGGAGAGCACTTGGGCTTCTTCGGGTGGATAAGCCTTCACAATTGTGACGTTGTTCCCTGAGATCAGGTAGAGGTGCTCCCCATCGGTCTTAACGATGTCCGCTTCATCAACCCCTGCAACCTGAATATTCGTGGTCGAATGTTCGAATTTGAAGCTCTCTCCTTGCTGAGCAACATCGAAGGACACTAGCGCGCGTGTGGTCAACGTGTTGACGTCGGAGGGACTGTAAAATGGGAACACTCCTCGAGTCTTGGAATTGGCCAGTAGGAAGGTTCTCAGCTCTTCATGAGATGAAAAAGTTGGCAGAAGTTGCCCAACTTGAACGGGTTGATAGGGTTCAAGTGGATAAATCGAAAAGTTGTAGGCAAAAGCGCCCAGAACTATAGCTGAGAGAACCGCGACGAATGCATAGAGCGCTGCGCGTTTCCTAATTTCCTTCTCCATCTTCAGGTCGCCTAATCAACATCAAGTGATTATTGTATTTTATCCTAATCGTTAGTACGATCTCAACCAGAAACTAGAACGGTTTTAGCGACCACACTCGGATGGCTTCATACCAAAAAATGGCTGAAACAACGGCTCCAAAAGCAAGGACAAACAGGTTCTCTTGCACATAAGCTTGTCTAAGCAACAGAAGATAGATCATGTAGGAAGCTGTTGAGAAAACAGCGTAGAAGAAATACCTCGGAAAGAGAAGTTTACCCAGCTTGACAAAATGCCGAAGTACTCCGATTTTGACCTCGCCTACCAAAGCGTAGTTTCCGTCAGAATGTTGTTTTTGCACCAGACCGAGTTCACGCAACTGCTCAAGGTGGTGATTGGCCACGCTTGGACTACTGAAGTTTAACGCTCTCTGAACCTCTCGAACACTCATTGGGCGACCAGTTTTCAGGAGTAGCCAATAGACTTTCCAAGCTTTACCGCGAAGCGCATATTCAAGGTTAACCTCATCTTCAAGGCTCAATAGTAGCCACGCTTCACCAAATCAAGTCTAAGGTATTAGTCTTATAAGTCCAATTTCTGGAACAGGCGCAAGGACGCCCCCGGGTTTACATGGGCAAGGACTGAAAGGCTTTCATTCAATTAAAGTGGTTCATTAGGTAGCCCCCGAAGCCTATTGCCCACAGAATAATCGGGTACGCAATCATTCTCTCCATGCCTCCAATCCCAAGTCCCAAGTCGTTCCTTGTCGCAAAGAGAATCAAAGCTAGAAGCGACATGACGCCCATCAGAACCGAAAAATAACGAATGGGCGATTTCTGAATCATGTACGCTGCGATTGCTGAAACCGCTCCGAAGAAAAAGGCTACAAAAGAGAAAATGCCATGCAGCGGAGGAACATTTTCAGGAAACAGTCCGACGCCTATAGCGCCTACGCCAGCTAGCGCCACTAGTGAACTTAACAACAGATTCTTGAATATACGCCGGATGTAAAATGAAGCTGCGACGATTGTTAAGCCAAAGACAGAGACAGATAAGTTGAATATGATTGCGCTTGGTCCCACACCCAAATCACTAATGTAGTTCAATGAGACGCTGTAGCCTGGATACAATGCTTCTGCAATAATCATTGCGACAAGAAACTGCGCCCCACCAACAAACACAAGCGCGCCAGCAAACTTTCGCTCAAAGAGTTCCATAAACTGAAACTTCGGTTTGTCACACTTAAAACTTGGGATAAACGGATCTGTTCAGACCTCGAACCAAGAACCGCTCATTGATTCTGAAGGTGGATTATGAATTCATAATGGTTAAAGAGCATTTTTGTCGATGATAGTCTGATTTCCAAACAGGACGCGGTCTTGGATGAAAACGAAGTTTAGACTTTACGTCATTTTGACGGTTTTGTTAGTTGGAATGTTCGCGGCAACAAGCAAGATTCTGCTTCCACAGGCGAATGCGACCTATGTGGAGGGATACATTCAACAGGACACTGTCTGGACGTTGACTGATAGCCCGTTCATAGTCATCAATGACGTGGTTGTAAAATCTGGATACACGCTGACTATAGAGCCGAGCGTTGAAGTAAGATTTGGAGGCAACTTCTCGTTAACCGTTGAAGGCATACTCAATGCGATTGGCACGTCAGAAGGAATGATCAAGTTTGTTTCAAATAAAGATCAGCCTCAGCTAGGCGATTGGGGCGCAATTCGGTTCATCAATCAACTTCAAGCTTCAACGATCTCTTACAGCGTGGTTAAAGACGCGACAAACGGAATAGTTGTTGAAAATGGGAATGTCCAAGTACGCGATTGTGAGATAGCAAGTAATTATCAAAGCGGCATTTACCTCACAGGCAATAACATTGGCACAATTGAAGACAACTCAATTCAACTCAACAGGGACGGAATCATTCTAAGCGGCAGCACATCAGGGATGACAATTCGGGATAATCGCATTTCAGCAAATATAGACAACGGAATAGACTTCCAGAATGCCGAGGGTACCTCCATAAGTAGCGTAACCATTTTCAACAATACTCTGTCCTCGAACTCACGGGGAATCAACATTTTCGGCAGCGTTAGTGCAAGTGTAACGCGCAATTCCATTTCATTCAACGATGTTGGAGTCTACTTCGAAAACGCAACAAGCACTGTATCGCCACAGTTCAACGACATATACAACAACATTTACGGCGTGAATGTTACGGCAAGCCAGCCAATAAACATGGAATACAATTACTGGGGTGACTCAACCGGCGCATACCATGCATCATTGAACCCGTATGGTAAAGGCAATCCAGTGCAAAGCAACGGAGAAGACTTGGACTTCATAGAATTCCTAAGCGCACCCAACGGCTACATCAATACTCAACCCACAGCTAGACTGCTAACCGACAAAATCCTAGTTCAACCGAACCAACCAGTCACGTTCATAGGCACTAATTCAAGCGATGACCGACGCGTTGACAAATACTTCTTTGACTTCGGCGACGCTCAGAACACAAGCTGGACAACGCTCTCGATTTTTGATCACAAATATCCATCAACGGGAACATATCAAGCAAACGTCAAAGCTATGGATGACTTCGGCGCCATCAGTACGAACACCGCTATCGTGACAATAACGGTGAGCGCGCTCACGCCACTTGAGGTTACAGTAGACCTAAGTCACTCTCAGATAGTGTCTGAAGGACAAGCTGCAATAACTGCCCGAGCAATGATTGGCGCTTCGCCAGTTTCAGGCGTGAACATAGCGCTGATGTCCATCTTGGGCGGAACAATCACACCACAGAATGGTCTGACGAACTCCACGGGTTATTTCACCGCTTCCTATCAAGCGCCAAGCGTAAATGAGCAGACAAACGTAAGATTGATGGCACGCGCCTACAGAACTGGCAACGCAGACGGCTCATCCCACAAATACTTGGAAGTTGTGCCTCCTCTGTCCGTCGATCTTACAGTCGACCTTGATCTAATTAAATCAGAAGCAAGCATTAACGGA
Source organism: Candidatus Bathyarchaeia archaeon (assembly GCA_035283685.1). Lineage (NCBI taxonomy): Archaea > Thermoproteati > Candidatus Bathyarchaeota > Bathyarchaeia (SeqCode) > Bathyarchaeia archaeon. The sequence goes on along the minus strand of DATETJ010000004.1, from coordinate 71,958 downwards.
ACAATTCACGTTACGTACAATTCAGAAGCAGTTGAAGGTGCAACCGTCGCACTGGCATCAGACAGGGGCGGAAGCTTCACGCCACAGAGTGGAAGCACAGACTCCGAAGGTTGGTTCAAGTTTGGGTACAAGGCTCCTCAGACTTTGACTCAGCAAAACGTTACATTGACAGCGACCGTGACAAAGATCGGTTACTGGGCGGGTTCAGATCAAGTCAAACTGTCCGTCTCTCCAAGAACGTTAAGTGTTGAGGTTACTGCCAACCCAACAACTGTCGATTCAAGAGATAATGCAAGCATGACAGTTCATGTGGCCTCGGATGGAATGCCAGTTGCAAATGCTACCGTCACCGTGTTGTCAGATGTAACAGGTGAGTTCTCTTCAACCACAGGGCTAACTGATGCGAATGGCGACTTTCTGACGGCCTTCACGACGCCTGAGACAGCAACGTTGATTGACATTACCATCAGCGCATCGGCAACTAAGAGCGGTTATGTCGACGGGCAAGGTCAAACTTCACTCGCCGTGAATCCTTCGCAGGAACAAGGAGCCGGCGGGCTGTTCGGGCTGTCTTTGACAACGCTGCTCCTTATCATAATCCCAGTGATAGTCGTGGTTATCGTGGTGGTTCTGATAAAATTCAAAGTGATCGTCTTCAGCCGCGGCGAAGAACCTCAATAACTTCCGTTTTTCTTTCTATTTGGTTTTTTTCGTGACAAGAATGTAGAGGCTTCTGGTTTCAACCAAGCAGTTGATTGACTGTGTCAATGTTCTCTATGAAGTGGACTCCTTTGGGCGTTGTCTTGTAGAGCGTTATTATCTGCTTTTTTCTTATGACAGTATTGTTTTCTAAGAAGCCTTTGTCAACCAGCAACTGAAGGTATGAGTTCATTTGCGAATAGCTCAGTTTGGCCTTGTACATGATGTGTGTCTTGATTCTGCCCTCTCTAGCGGTTTTCAATATTTCTGCAACAATGTCGTGACGATCTCTTCGTTTGCTGTTATTTAGCTCGATAGTAGCCACTGCCTGCCTCATCTCCAAAATATACCATGTGCATGGAGCATATATTACTCTTGAGGAAGATGCTTCTAGAACAATGACCTATATGGAAGCGGCTAGCGCACACCAATTTTCCTCAGCATTTCACATGGTTTACAGATCTCACCCACAGTAGGCTCTCCGCACACTCTGCACGCATGCAAGATAACGGCCTTCTCATAGGACTCCAAGGCGGGTCTAATCCTTTCAATAGACTTTAGCACAGTGAACTTGGTGCCAGCATGCTTCTCCTCAAGGCGGTTAACCATCAATCTTATGTCGTTTCTCATTGCTGTGAGCGCGTAGGGGCAGGGCACGCTTTGGAAGTCAATCTTTTTCAGGTACGCGTAAAAGGCGATTTCCTTCTCAGGCACAGTGCAAAGTGGTTTCACGCGTGGCACAAACATTGGATTCGACTTCTCCAACACGGGTTTAACCCGTGCCAAACGTGGAGCATCGCCGTGCATAATATTCAATAATATAGTTTGAACCTCATCGTCTAAGTTGTGCGCAAGTGCAAGTTTGTCCGCCTTCGCTTGTCGAGCTGCCAGATTTAAGGCTCGCCTTCTCAAGACGCCACAATAGGTGCATGGTGAAAGCGTGTCAGTGTTGCTTCTTCCACGGTCTCTGAGCAAGTTAACTATTTCGTCGAGTTGAACGCCGAACAGCTGTTTGAACGAAGTCAGAGTGTGGTCTACGCCAAGCCTCTGGCAGTTATCGACTGCCAACTTGATTGCTTCATCTCTATAGCCTCGAATTCCCTCGTCCACTGTGACTGCGCAGAGGCTGGCTTTCGGAAACAATTTCTCGAACCTAGCCAGAATGTGCAACAGAGTGACGCTGTCCTTTCCACCTGAGACCGCCACTGCGATTCTATCGTCTGGGTTTAGCATTTTATGTTTGGCTATTGTCGATTTGACTTTGGCTTCAATTGATTCTGTGAAGCATTTGGCGCAGAGTTGTTCACCTGAGTAAACGCGCATGTAGACAGCGTCTTTGCGCCTGCAAAAAGTGCATCTCGCCATCGCAGAATCGCCATGACCTTCGCTAGAACGCTAGCAGTCCATAGCGCCATATGCTGAGAATTATGTTCAATGCGAAAAGCCCAAGTGTGAACGCGCTTAATCCGATACGCAGTTCCTTTTTTCTTTTCCCAACAAATCGTTCAAGTGGATAGTACGCGACTCGTTCGCCGTCAAATGGATACAATGGTAGCATGTTGAAGACTGCGACACTGAACGCGAACACCCATGTCCAGAATAGAGTCCAGTACAAGTTGACGCCAGTGTATTGTTCCAATCCGAGTTTGTTTGGTTGATAGCTTGCGCCGAATCCAGTGTTCAATCCAATAATTGCTCGGCTCTTGTTCTCTGGGTCTGCCGCGGTTGTGATAAACACATCTGTGGCTCTGTTGTCCTTGAGAACGGTAAGAGTCAAATTCGCTCCAGCTTTGACACCTCTCATGTAGCCAGCAAAGTCAGCGTATGTGGCGATCGGCGTGCCGTTGATAGCTTGAATAACGTCCCATCTTTCCAATCCAGCCCGGTCTACCGGTCCATCTGCTATGGTCTCTTGAATCAACAAGCCCGACGGCGCTGCAAACAATCCGGTCAGCAGCATGAGGGTTAGCAAAGCTGTCACCAAGTTTGTTGATGATCCAGCTGAAAGCATTCGTAGCCGAGCGGTCAAAGAGGCTTTTTCAAATTCCTTCTCATCAGGTTCCACGAAAGCGCCAAAAAACACCAGCATTGCAGCGACGCCTGTGGACAGCACTGGGATATTTTCTACACGCGCCATTATGCCGTGAGCAAGTTCATGCGGCAGGATAATCACCACTATGGCGAAGAGGAAAAAAGGTAGCCAATAGAGGCTCAAAGTCAGACCTGGGATGGGTATTGCAACGTAGCCAATGTCGCCCTCTTGGCTGAATCTGAGCAGATTGTTGATGAGGAAGTAGAAGGCGTAGGCCATTAGACCGATAGAGAAGGCTAAGCCCATGTTAGACAGAGTGATCCAGAGTTTTGGCGCTCTCTTAGCCAGTGCGTCTATTGATGAGTTCAGAGCTTTCGACCTATACATGAAGAAAGCCGGTTTGACCTCTAGTCCACGTTTGTCCAGATGAAAAATGTAAGCTACAATGTACAAAATAGTCCAGAAAACAGCTACGCCTACTAGAAATGTTAGTTCAGGCGTCAACGTGAGAGCCATTGCCTTTCTGATTCCTTGAACTGACGTTTCTAGAAATTAACAAGGATATAATACTTAAACATAGTGTTGAAAATAGGTGAGGGTCGAGGCTGAATGGCGCCGATCATAGTGTTTGTGACTACCGCTTCAAAACGCGAAGCACAGCGAATCGTGCAAACCTTACTTGAGCAGCATCTAATAGCGTGCGCTAATATTCTGGGTCCTACAGAGTCTCATTTCTGGTGGCAGGGTAAGATTGCCAGGGCAAAGGAATTCTTGGTGATAATGAAGTCGGATCAGAAACTTTTTCTTAAACTTTCAAAAGCCGTCAAGGAAGCGCACAGCTACGACGTGCCTGAAATCGTGGCGGTGCCGATTGAGGCAGGATTTAAGCCCTATTTAGAATGGTTAGATGGTACTCTCGCCAAATCTGGTGAAAGCTGAGCCATGGCGAAGAAGCCAGTTAAACGTGCTGATCGCGTTGAAGTGATCTACGGTAAGGAGAGATGGAGACTGCTTCACGAACAGAGGCAAAAGACTATGGACATTATGATGCCCATTGAGAAAGCAAACTTGGCATGCATTACACATGGAAGCATTGCGAGAGGCGACGTTTCCGAAACCAGTGATATTGATGTCTTCGTCTCCGATCCTTCCAGTTCATTCGTGATCGAATCGGCACTTGAACGCGTTGGAATAACAGTCAATCGACGTTTTCTTGTGCAGGCAACTCCCTCTTATGCTGCGAAAGGCTACATTGAACTCGACCCGAAAAGCGTTATATCTTTTCCATTGATGAAGCTGCGCTCCGTAGAACGCGACTTGTATCAGTTTAGCGGTCAAGCCACGTTCCAAATGCTCAGAGACAATAGCCGAGTCAAAGGCGTCGATAAGCGGCTTGTGCTGATTGAACCTACAGCAAAAGGACATATTGAAGATAGTATTGTTGGCAAAGAGGAAACGGTGGCAAAGCTGCTCGATATTTCAGTTGACACGGTGCTTGACCGAGTACACGCATTACTGCGTCGAGACAAGGTGGGCAGAACAGGAGTCTTCATTAAGCGCGAGCTTGCTCCGACGGAAACCTACGAAATGGTGCTGAAGCAGTTAGCAGATGAGAATCCAGCTGTTCGGAGGCGACTCAGGCTATTTGGCTACTAAATCAGTTTTGCGGCTTAAGGTCTAACCACTTATTGGATATCTGAGAAGCGCAGCGACCCCGCCGAGTCCTTTTAGTTTGTGACCCGCTTCGTGTTCCGTACTAACAACTGTAATTTGTCCTGCTTTCTCCTCTACTTCGCGCATTATTTTTTCCAGTTCTAGTCGTTTTTCATCTGGCGAGTCACGAAGCAGAACGTCAGCTATCAACAGTCTCTCAACTGCGCCGTATTGAGTTGCCTTGGTTACTTCGTCCAGTCCGTAGGTTACGTCCGATTTTCCCTTCCCAAGTCGTGCCAGCACTTCTTCAACATGCTTTGTTTCTTCAGCCATCCTGGCGCCCTTCAGGGTCTTCGTCAACACGCCTGACCGAATCGCCTCGTTGATGCCTGTTAAACCAGGGCTGTTCACGCTCTTGACGTCCACAATGGCAGATGCTATGTCCTTGTCCTTGTCCTTAACATAGGTAACGAAGCTGTTCTTCACAAAGCCAAGTCCCAAAACAACTATGGGACACTTGATGCTTTCCCAAGCCTTACGAGTCAGACTTAAGGCATCCTTAAAATAGGCTTTGAAGGCTTCCTCCCGTTTTTCAGGCTCCAATTTGCCTGGCAATCGAATATGTTTCTCTGCTTTAACGTCTAATCCATATTGGCGAAGAAGAGCAACCGCGTATTCTTCATCGTCTATTGAGGCTAGTAAGACAAGAGGAGTTTCAACGTGGCTAGCCTTTTCCAAGCGGTCAACCTGATGCTTCAACCACTTTGCCTTTGTTATGGTCAGAGGCTGATCGACGACAACATTCACGGTGTGATAAGAGCCCCTGCCACCAATGTCTTCTGGAATGTCAATTATGACTCCGCGAATTCGCAGACGGTTAAGGCTTCTGTCCCAAAGAACACTTTCAACATTGATGCCCAAAGAAACTGTGACTCGTCTACCCTCTTGTGGGCGAATGAACTCTCCTTGGACTTTAACTTCCCTGGTAGTGCGGGCGTAGACTTGGTCGCCTGGGTACACGATGTTGTATAGATGCCATAGATCATCGAGGCTTTGCGGCACTATCTTAACGAAGCCTTTCTTAAGGTGCATTTGTAGGATTTTCAAGAGCCCGCCCTCGCCAAGATCAGTCGGCGGCAACACTCTTGTTCTCAGGATTCACTAAAATTCTTTACTCTTACTTGCTAGGATAAACTCTTACCTTCAAATGTGATAAAGAAAATACGTTGAGCGGGACTGCTGGAAGGTCTGCTTTTATGAAGAAAGCGTTCTGGCTCTTAGACGTCAACTCTGAAGTAAGGGAGCACAAGCCTGAGATCTGGATTTGGGGCATCGACGACAAAGACCAACGCATCCTCATCATCGAACGCAGCTTTCAAGCCTACTTCTACCTAGTCGTTAAGAATGAACATGATCCGCAGAAAGTGATTCAGAACATAACAACTCGAAAGAACGAATTTCCATCAGTTCTGAAATTAGAGCCAGTTAAAAGGAAGTATTTTGGAAGGCTCGTTGAAGCTGTCATCACATTAATAATCAGATTGTTCCAGCAGCGTCTCCGTTCTAACAATGTTCGGCATATCTGAGGAAGAACTGCTTGTAGCCTCTGGCTCTAAGCCTAGAACGCTCGCAAAGTTCACCTAATGAATTCTTTTGTTTAGCTTTCCATTTCTGCGAAGGTCAGTAGGTGAACTTTAAGCGGTTGCTTAACCTGATCTGAAACACGCGCTGCTACTACGAATTTGATGCCCTTTTCGCCTGCTATGTCTACCAGCCGCTGCGTTATGATGCCGTCAAACACCACTGTGTCAACGCCTGCAGTTTGCTGAAGCTTCTCCGCCAGTGCGCTTACTGGTATTCGTTCGATTTGCTCCATTTTCTCGCTGAACAATACGGCTTCCAATGTGCCTTCAAGTTCTTTTCGCGCTTCCTTGATCTGCTTTGGCACAAGGACTCTTGGGCGTTCACGCGGCTTTCTCGCCTTGAACTCTTCGATTGGCACTTTGTTTTTCAAAGCGTTGAATATCTCAGTCGATGTGCATTCTTCGATTTCCTTTCCAGGCGGTGCCCGCGAGATGTACTTGACGTCGGTTACTTGCAGAAGTTCCTTGAGGATGAGATCGCCGCCTCTGTCACCGTCTAAGAGTGCTGTTGTTGTTTTCTCTTTGCTGAGTTTGATGATAGTGTCTGGAACCTTTGCGCCTTCAAGTGCCACAACGTTTTCGATTCCGCATCTGAGCAGATTTATGACATCAGCTCTGCCTTCCACGATTATGACGTCTTTGGCGCGGTCTACGTCTGGTCCAGCTGACAATTCGTCTGGTCCGTATTTTTCGACTTTGGGCACTCTGAGGGTTTCTGAGACTTCGCGGAAGACTTCCTCTGTGCTGGGCATGGACTCGATTTGCCATTTCTGCAAGATGCTCTTTGCTCGTTCAATTATGACTTTGCGTCTTGAGTCTCGTATGTCTTCAAGTCTGTCTATGGTGACTTTTGCCTCGCATGGTCCAACACGGTTTATGCTCTCTATGCTAGCTGCGATTATAGCGGTAGATACTCTGTCGAGGCTGGTCGGTATCACGATTGTGCCAGTGGTTCTGTCTTGTTTCGATTGCAGCTCGATTTCTATTCTTCCGATTCGTCCTGATTTTTGCAGTTCGCGCAGGTCAAGTTCCGTGCCGAACAAGCCTTCTGTTTGTCCGAAAACTGCTCCTATTACGTCGGGTTTTTCAACCACGCCTTCAATTTCGAATCTGGCGCGGATAACATACTTTACGGTAACTGTCTGTGATGATCCCATTAGCATGCACCTCCTAGTGATATTTTGTTATATGGGAATAATCCCAGTAACGCCGTAAACGTGTACTAGTTACGAAGCATGTTATCAGTGAACCGCTCTCTTTTAACCTTTGCTAATCTCAACTTCAACATCAGAACTTGAGAGAGCGAAAACATGATATATTCGACCATTATTTGCATGCTCACATGCTAGGAAAGATAGTCGTTGTAGGCATGGGATACGCGGGCATACCCATCGCCGCACTTTTTGCTGATACACCTGGATTTACCGTTGTAGGCGTGCAACGCAGATCCAAACGCTCTGGATGGAAAATAGACTGGCTCAATGAAGGCAAGAATCCTATTGGCGGAGACGAGCCGGGATTATCTGAACTGATTTCGCGCGTGGTGAAGAAGGGCGCATTCAAGGTTGTCGATGATATTTCGACATGCCGAGACGCTGAAGCAGTTTTGATTGATGTGCAGACGCCCACAGATGTTGACAAGACACCTAATTATGACTCGCTCAAAGAAGTCAGCGAAACCGTTGGCAAATTCATGAGCACCGGTACACTTGTTGTTGTCGAATCCACGGTGGCGCCTGGCACAACCGACAATATTGTCAAACCCATTTTGGAGAAGTCATCAGGCCTGAAAGCGGGCAAAGACTTCTATCTCGCATTCTGCTACGAACGAGTCATGGTTGGACGATTGATCAAGAACATGGTAGAGCTCTCCCGAATAGTTGGAGGCGTGGATGAAGAAAGCACAAAACGCGCCATGGAACTGTACTCACACATTGTCAAAGCCAAACTTTTTCCCACTGATGCTCTCACCGCAGAAGTGACAAAAGTTGTGGAGAACACATACAGAGACGTCAACATCGCATTCGCAAACGAAGTGGCTTTGATCTGTGAGAGCCTTGGAGTCGATGTGTTCAAGGTGCGCGAACTAGTTAATACGCTGCCCAACGATTCGTCAAATCCAGCATCAAACCCGATCAGAAACATGCACTACCCAGGCGCAGGAGTTGGGGGGCACTGTCTCCCGAAAGACGGCTGGCTGCTCAAATATGGCTTAGACGCTTTTGGAAAGTTCAAGCTTTTCCCAAAAATCATAGTTAGCACAAGAGAAGTCAACGATTCCATGCCAAGGCATGTTGTTGACTTGATAGAAGACGCTTTGGCTGAACATGACAGGAAGTTGAAAGGAGCCAAAGTGGCTATTCTCGGCGTGGCTTTCCTTGAAAACTGCGACGATACCCGCAACACACCCTCAGCTGAAATATACTCTGAACTAAGAAAGCGAGGAGCACAGCCAATACTTCACGATCCAATTGTGCGTGACTTCGATTTGCCATTTACCAAGGACTTGGATGAAGCGCTCTCGAAAGCAGACGCAGTTGTCATTTCCACCAAACACAAGGAGTATCTGAAACTCGACCTGAGCGAACTGAAGACAAAGCTGGCCACACCAGTCTTAGTTGATGGCAGAAATGCTTTTGACGAAGACGCCGCGGTCAGAGCAGGTCTAACGTACAGAGGCGTGGGAAAGGGAACACGCAAATCATAAATCGTAAGGTAGAGCCTCAACGTTCAAGACTGTGGGATGGATCCGTGGAGCATGAACCGCACGACTTTCCGCGAATTAATCGCAAGCATGGCTGATGTGTTCGATTCCAAGGCAGCTGGCGATCTTTCTGCCACGGTTCAGTTTCGCGCGTCGGGCAAGGAGCCCGGAGACTACTATCTAAGCATTGAGAATGGCAAGTGCACTTTTCATGAAGGTGTTGCCAACTCACCCACAGCCACGATTCATACGCCATCTGAGGTGTGGATTGCCATCACTTCAGGCGAGATGGACCCTGCTCTAGCCTACATGCGGGGCAAGTTCCGTGTCGAAGGCGACCTAGGTTTGCTCCTGAAAATGCGAGAGATTTTCAAACGTAGTTGATGAGTCGGCATACGATTGCCAACGAACACGAAAGGTTTTTAGAACAACTATTGTTGATCCCCCGGCAAACTTCCCTTTTTTGGTTGGGCTTGCGTAATACCTCAAGACCCCGACTTACCCTGAGAACCTTAGTTTTTCTTAGGCTAGACAATTAGCAGGAGTTCTGGTACAAACCAGACTGCTATGCCCAAGGTTATGAAACCAGTTCCAACGAGCCATGTGAACCATTTTGCCCCCTTGACGATAACCTTTTCCAAAGTTATTACGATGGCCAATAGCGCCATTGAGGGAAGACTCATGGCCGCAACCGAAAGCATCACTATCATGTAAAGATAGCAGCACCCGACACAATAAAATCCATGTTCAACACCCATTCTCAAAGCTCCACCAAGACCGTTCTTAGCATGTGTTAGAAAGAAACCCAAAGGAGAAACGCAGTGTTTAACACACGTGTCTTTATACGGAGTAAACTGCCACACACCCGCACCCACCAGGACAATCCCAGCAACCTGGGTTGAATATGTCGATGACGACGGAAAAATCGCGCCTAGCTGGAAGGCTACAAATACAGCAAAATACGCTGCGAAACCGAGGACAACGTAGAGAATAAGGTAGCCGCCCAGAAAAATCATGATGCCAACAGTCTTAGCTGCTTTCGATGACAAACCAGTCTTCTCCATTGTCTTGAAGTAGAAAGAACCAACAGGTATCATGGTCGGAAACATCATAGCAAGCATACCCACCGTCCATGCTAGAACAAAAAGTGAGAAAACTCCCAAGTCAAACGTCGAGAACAGCATTGACATACCAGATATAGGAAGCGCCGACGGAACTATGTCACTGCTCGTATTCATGCCGACCGCTGAGTTCATTAGATAGTAAGCCGCGTACCAAGCAAAAGCAGCAGCAACGATTAGCCCAATTGCTACTGGTAGGGCAACAGAATCCGACGTAAAGAAACTGTCACGGGCCCTTGTATCTGAATGGTGAGTAGAACCCATTTTTTTCTGAAAGTTCCCACTTAAGCCCATAATCGTGGTAGCTTAGCCTCTTGGATTTCGCAACTACAGCGGGTTCTCCAGGAACGGCGGTTAGCGGGTGGTTTTTAATCGTAACCTCGGAACCGTCTTGACCCGCTAGAGCTTCAATCTCTGCTTCGGCGATGTTTGGAATACTGAGGCTTCGCTTTTTTCCATTTAGCTCATATTTAATGTCTACGCTCTTGACTCCAAGCACTTGGCCGATGGACGGTCCCAAGGCCGCTGGATTTCCACCAGCTTGACCTGAGAATATTTGCGTCAGTGCATCCTTCTGTGGCTGATCTGCTTTGTTGTCGAGATAAAGTGCAACTTTCCACTTTACTTTAGCCATGTGTCCGGGCGAATGCACGGCCAATACGGCGTTGAGGTCATCTAGTTTGACATCTCCGTATTTGCCATTGTCGATGTGCCAAGCGATGAGGAGTGTGCATTCACCAGTGGTAGGGGGACTCAGGAAAACACAGGGGCACGCTGGTTCACAGTTACAGGTCTCAAAGTAACTTCCGGAGAGGTTCCAATTAATAGACATGATCTAGAAACTTCCCGTAATTATAAAAAGTATAAAATAATTGAGACATATAAGAATTCGCCCAAGCGTTTGAAGGCAACCATGGAATACCATCGGACTGGAGACATACTCTACATGACGAAATTCCTAGGACACAAGAAAACTAATGTAAACAAAGCTAATCGAATTTGAAAAAATGGCCAAGTACCATGTGGGGGTAACCAAAACCTTAGAAGAAGCCTCGAATTCGTGGAGCGCGGCTTTTGAACCCGTCGAAGGGGTGGATGGACCCAGAATCTTCAGGAAACGCAAGTGAAAAACTTTACCTATTATGCCGAAGTCTATACGAAAAGGTTTTTAGTTTCGTCTCCACAACTGACACAAGCAAAATGTGTTTAATGCGAGTATGTAAGAGGTGACAATGAAGATATGTCCGTGTTTGCGGCGCCTGGAGCATACGACCGCGCCATTACAGTGTTCTCACCTGACGGACGGCTGTTCCAAGTTGAATACGCGCTTGAAACGGTTAATCGCGGAGCGACAATACTGGGTATAACGTGCTCCGAAGGAATAGTCCTCGGAGCTGAAGAAAGAAAAGAGTCCGCTCTGCAAGACGAAAGATTCATGTGGAAGCTGTTCGAAGTTGACCAACACTTGGGAGCAGCGGTTGTAGGCTTAGGCTCAGATGCCCGCATCCTAATCGATCAGGCTAGAGTTTACGCACAAAGCAACAAACTCATGTACGACGAACCAATCGATGTTGAAGTGGTTGCCAAACGAGTAGGCGACATCAAACAACTCTACACACAGCACGCAGGCGTAAGACCATTCGGCGTTTCCATAATATTCGGTGGAACAGATAAGACAGGCAGCAGACTTTTCGTAACTGACCCCAGCGGATCCATACGAGGATGGAAAGCAGTAGCCTTCGGTGTCGGAAGAGAAACAGTGGAAGGCATCCTCAAAACCGATTACAACGAAACCATGGGACTTGAAGCTGCCACGCAGTTGACTGTCAAAGCCTTGATAAAAGCACAGGAAGCCAGAGGCGAAAAGCCCGGCGTCAAAATCGCTGTTATTCCAACATCAACCAAGAAGATGGTAACTCTTACGGATGCTGAAGTCGAGAAATACATGAAGCCCAGCTGAGAAACCCGATGAGTCAGCAGCGCTACACGATTGCACGCCTAACTCATGAAGGCGAACACTTCGAAATCCTGGTTAAACCTGATCAAGCCCTAGACTACCGGCTTGGCAAAATCAATGCTCTATCCGAAGCGTTGGTAAGCGACACTATCTATACAGACGCGAATAAAGGCACAAGGCCATCTGAAGATAAGCTGAAGAAAGCGTTTGGCACAAACGACACTCTCAAAATAGCCGAGCAGATTCTGCGCCATGGAATGCTCCAGTTAACTACAGATCAGCGCCGTCACATGATCGAGGAGAAAAGAAAGCAGATTGTGGCTTTCATAGCACGTTACAGCGTTGACCCTCGTACGAATCTGCCGCATCCGCCCATGCGTATTGAACAGGCAATGCAGCAAATTCACTATTCAATCGACCCATTCAAGGAAACCGAGGAACAAGCCAAAGAAATAATCAAACTTCTTCGTCCCATGTTACCGCTGAAGACCGAGCTGGTATCGGTTAACGTTCGCATACCTGCAACATATGCTAGTAAGACTTATGGAGCAGTCAAAGGCTTCGGAACAATAAAACGTGAAGAATGGCGTGCAGACGGCTCATGGTTTGCAGTCGTGGAAATGCCTGCAGGCTTATACGGACCTTTTCTCGAAAAACTGGGCGAATTAACTAAGGGCGCCGCAGAAGCAAAAATTGGTTGACCATTAAGAGTGCAAACATTAAAGGGAGGCGAAAAAACATGCCGATTTATCATGAAAAGAGACAACTCGTTACACCAGGCGACTTGCTGGCTGAAAACGATTACATAAACGGGGAAAACACGTACAGGGAGAACGGAAAAATCTACGCGACTAGAGTCGGCTTATTCGACCACGATGAAAAACGAGTTTTCGTGGTTGCGTTGAAGGCGTTCTACATTCCCATGGTCGGCGACACGGTCATCGGCAAAGTGCTTGAAGTAACGTTGGGCGGATGGATTGTTGACATCAGAGCACCATACGTGGCCATGTTACGAGCTTCAGATGCACTTGAGCGACCTGTCAGACCTCAGAGGGACGACTTGCCAGCGCTATTCGACGTAGGCGAGATGATGATCGCTAAAATAGTGGCTTATGATCGAACCCGCGACCCATTGCTTACAGTTCTAGAGCGTGGGCTTGGAAAGGTTACCAGAGGCCAAGTCATCGAAATCACGCCTACAAAGATTCCACGAGTCATCGGAAAGAAAGGTTCAATGGTGACAACGATCAAGAACGAGACAGGTTGTCAAGTAAGCATTGGGCAAAACGGAAGAATTGCGATCATGGGCAAGACGCCTGAAGACGAACGCTTAGCCATCATGGCTATCCGACTGGTTGAACAGGAAGCCCACACGAGTGGGCTGACTGACAGAGTTACTGAAATGTTACGTAAGGAAAAAGGTGAAAAATCCAAGAAGGAGGTAGTTGAAGATGTCCCAAAAGAAACCTGAAAAACTAATAGATGAAAACGACATTCGATATGACGGCAGAAAACTGAATGATCTGCGACCAATAAAATTAGAAGTCGGTGTTTTGGGCAATGCCGACGGTTCAGCCTATATTGAACAAGGAAAAAATAGGATTCTCGCTGCTGTTTATGGACCGAGAGAGATTCATCCGAAACATCAAGCATTGCCTGATCGTGCAGCCTTGAGATGCCGATATCATATGGCGCCGTTTTCTGTGCAAGAGAGAAAGTCACCCGCGCCATCAAGAAGAGAATTGGAACTTTCAAAAGTCATGCGAGAAGCTTTGGAGCCATCAATTTTCACTGAGTTCTATCCTAGAACGGCTATTGATCTCTTCGTTGAAGTGTTGCAGGCAGATGGTGGCACAAGATGTGCTGGTATCACGGCGGCTTCTCTGGCGTTGGCTGATGCAGGCATACCTATGAGAGACTTGGTAAGCGCGTGTGCGGCTGGTAAAGTTGAAGATCGTCTTGTGTTGGACTTAGATGACCTAGAGGACAAGAGCGACGGGGCCGACGTGCCCGTTGCCTACATGCCGAATTTGAACGCTGTAACGTTGTTACAGATGGACGGCATGCTAACAAATGAAGAGTTCGAGCAAGTCTTGAACATGGGCATTGAAGGATGTAAGCAGGTTAGTCAACTTCAGAAGGAAGCGTTGAAAGCCAAGTACATAGCCGCCAAGGAAGCGGCTCCTGAAAAGGGAGAGGAAACTGAAGAGGAGGCGATTGAATAATGGCGTCAATAATGGCTGCAAAAGTCAGGGCTAGAAGAGTTGCACAGTTGATCGCCAGTGGCAAGCGATTGGATGGACGAGAACCTAACGACTACCGAGAAGTCCAGATCGAGTCTGGGCTTATTGAACGCGCCGAAGGCTCAGCGCGAGTCCGCTTGGGCAAAACCGAAGTCTTGGTAGGAGTTAAGATCGAGACAGGCGAGCCGTTTCCAGACACTCCGAATCAAGGAGTCATGACCGTTAACGCTGAGCTTGTGCCTTTGGCTTCCCCCACGTTTGAGCCTGGACCGCCAGATGAGAGATCGATTGAGTTGGCTCGTGTAGTGGATCGTGGCATACGCGAATCAAAAGCTATACCCACCGAAGACCTAGTCATAGAGGCCGGCGAGAAGGTTTTCGTTGTGTTCATCGATGTTTACGTTCTCAACCACGACGGCAACTTGATCGACGCGTCAGCACTAGCTGCTCTAGCTGCACTTCTGAACACAAAAATGTTCAACTACGAAGTGAAAGAAGGCGAAGTAAAGATTAAGCCGGGCTATAAGCCGCTGCCCATCAAAAACCATCCCATTGCAGTTACGTTTGCCAAAATCAACGACAAGCTGGTTGTGGATCCATGGCTTGAGGAAGAGCAGGTGATGGACGCTCGCTTGACTATGACTGTGGAGAAAGACGGCAAGATATGCGCGATCCAGAAGGGCGGTTACGGCACATTCTCAACCCAACAGATCTTAGAGGCAAGCAAAATAGCGCAAGAGAAATCGGCTGAACTGCGAAAACTAGTTGTGAAGGACTAAGAAATGGGCAAGAAGCGAATGAAGAAGATCGGTTCAACGCGTGGATTTGAGGCTCGCTATGGCTCCACTGTCCGAAAGCGCTACATCGCCGCCATCTCCGGTCTTAAAAAAGCACATGAATGCCCGAAGTGCGGTTCAACCTCGGTTCGACGTCAAAGCGTAGGCGTCTGGAAATGCGGAAAATGCAGCGCAGTGTTCGCTGGTGGCGCCTATATGCCAACAACCAAGCTTGGCGAAATTGCCAAGCGAGCAGCAAAAGGCGTGCCGACTGAAGCAGTGGCTGTGGAACAAGAAGGCGAGTAACCCCTCAGGATCTTCTTCTTTCTAGTCTCTTTTTCCAGCTTTTCAAAGGAGTGTCGAAACTACATATTTAAATATGTTAATATGTAATCATGTAGTTTCTCAAAACGGAAGGTTTAGCCAATGACAACTATGCCTGCCAATGAGAAAGACCGACTTGTTCGGTTGATTGAGTCTGGAAGATGCAAAGCTGCAGAGGCGCCAAAATACGCTGATCAACTTCGGCGTCTGGCTAACGAAGTCGCCAACGCCAAGACTGTAGACACGCAGAGTAAGCTTTTCAAGGCGTTAGCCGACCAAACGCGGCTGCGGATTCTGAGACTTCTCGAGATGCAGGAGATGTGTGTCTGTGAACTTATGGTTGCGCTTGATTTGACTCAACCGACAGCATCTCATCATTTGGGGTTGTTGGAGAATGCAGGTTTGGTTAGGCGAAGAAGGGAAGTGAAATGGGTCTTCTACAGCATTGTTGATCACAAGCTGGTTGCAAACTTGCTCGGAACGGAAGTCTTCAAGAGATGAAAATGATTGCTCAGCAACAATCATCTGCGTCTGCTGAACGCGGAACGCTTGGTCTTTTCGAGAAGTACCTAACCGTATGGATTGCCATCTGCATAATCGTCGGCTTGTTGGTGGGACGATTTCTGCCGCAATTCGGTCAGCTCGTAGATTCCCTTAAATTCAGGCAGTTGTCGATTCCGATTGGCATACTGCTGTTTTTCATGATGTATCCCACGGTTGTTGGAATAAGGTTCAGCGACGTTAGGAAAGCTGCGCAGAAACCCAAACCTCTGCTTGTGACATTATTCGCAAACTGGGTTGTAGCTCCCCCTCTGATGACTCTTCTGGCAAATCTCATGCTGACCGATCCTTTGCAAAAGGCTGGAATAATACTGCTCGGCATGTCACCCTGCACAGCCATGGTAATGTGGTGGATGTTTCTAGCTAAAGGTGACATGGCACAGGGACTGGTTAATACAGCGATTAACGCGCTTTTGATGCTGTTGCTTTATGCTCCGATGGCAGCGCTATATCTAGGAGTAAGCAGCATTCCAGTGCCTTGGGATCTGATCGCTGTCAGCGTTTTGGTTTTCATTGCTTTACCAGTCGCATCAGGTGCCATCACTAGAAGAACACTGATACCCCGGAAAGGCGAGGAATGGTTCAGCAACAGGTACATCCCTGTTGTCGGCAAAATATCCATAGTGGCTCTCTTGACCACTCTCATAGTCTTGTTTTCGTTTGAGGGAGAGGTCATTCTTGAAAATCCCTTCTTGGTCGCTTACCTTGCGGCACCGAATCTGCTGCACTATGCCATCATGATAACTTGGACTTACATGCTTGGATATCTCGCAGGCTGGGCATACGAAACCACCATAGATACAACCTTGATAGGAAGCAGCAGCCACTTTGAAGTTGCCATAGCAGTGGCCATAACGCTGTACGGCATAGGCTCAGGCGCAGCGTTAGCCACCGTCATAGGACCTTTAATGGAAGTCCCACTGATGCTGTCTGTGGTGAAGTTGGGTTTAAGAACAAGCCATTACTTTCCAAGGAAGAATGCTGGGAGGTGAAATGTGCGCTGAAAAAGATACTATTTGTATGTGTCGAGAACGCTGGTCGAAGCCAAATGGCTGAGGCATTCGCAAACCATTTCGGAGAGGGCAAAGTCGTTGCCACGAGCGCCGGCGTCATGTTAGCTGATGAAGTCAATCCAGTTGTGGTGCAAGCCATGAAGGAAAAAGGAATTGACATATCCATGAAAAAGCCCAAACTGCTTACTACGAGGATGGCGGAAGAAGTCCATAGAATTATCACGATGGGCTGCAGTGTCGAGCAGGTTTGCCCTGCCCCACTTCTCAAGAATGTCATTGACTGGAGCTTGGAAGATCCTAAGGGCAAACCTATTGAAAAGGTTCGGGAAATAAGAGACGAGATAGAGAAAAGAGTCCTTTCATTAATGGCTGAACTTAAAGCGATTGATTAATGCAGGTGCTGAGAAAGGATGAGAGCAACAGCTAAGATTCATCTTAGATTTCCCAGCGGGAAGCAGTTGTCGGCTATCTTTACGGCGCTCAAGGCTGAGGCTCGCAGCCCTGTGACAAGTCGCTCCAAAGTTGCTGTTGTGAAAGAAGACAAGACGTTGACGTTGACCATGATTTTCGAGGCAAAGGACACTTCTGCGTTGAGGGCAGCGTTGAACTCCTATCTGCATTGGGTACGCCTTTCAATGGATGTTCTGCAAGCTCTCGAAGCATCTTGATAGCAGCAATTGTTCAAGAAATGCTTAATTAATTCGAGTTCATAATGCTGAGCGTAATTCAGCCACTGATTATAGGAATGTTGCCCCATGAGCGATGAAATCTCGAAGCTTCCAGCCCCAGTTCAAGAGCGTTTGCTCAGGTTGCAGCAACTCCAGCAGGCCTTGCAGTCGGTGTTGACGCAGAAGCAGCAGCTTGAATTGGAGTTGACGGAAACTGAGCAAGCGCTCAGCGAGTTGGCAAAGATGGACGACAACGCCATAATATACAAATCGATTGGTTCATTGTTGGTGAAGGCTGAAAAAGCCAAAGTGACAACCGAGCTTACCGAGCGCAAAGAACTGTTCAACGCACGAGTCAGCGTGTTAGGAAAGCAGGAAGAAAGGCTTCGAACCCAAGCCAAAGACCTGCAAGCCAGATTGCAGAAGGATCTAAGCCCAGTTTTTCCAGCGCAGCCTGAGTCTTAAGGGCTTAGGTGAAGCGTCTGTTGGAAGAACTCGGTATAGCCGAGTTGACAGAAGACCAACTTGAAAAACTCTGTGAGACAGGCGAGAAAGCAGCAAGAGCTTATGTTCTGTCCAAGGTTCCTAAGAAGGAAATTTCAACGCTTGATATTACCGTGGACGCTGAAGGCAGCAAACCCGTCACAGTCAATGTAGAAGTGGAAATCACCTTGTCGCCATCAACGAAGAACCTCAATGTGAACAAACTGGCACAAGAAGCAACAGAGAAAGCATTCGACGCCATAAAGCAATATCTGCGTGAGTCTTCATGCAAGTCCACCAAATAATCGATCTCATCGAGAACCGAAAAGCCAAACTAGCTGTCTTACTCTGCCACGTAAACGCTGACCCAGATGCTGTGTGTGCCGCGTTTGGTTTTGCTCAACTGCTGCAGCGGCTTAGACCTAACCTTGCTGTCGAGACTGCTGCGGCTCAAGGTCCAAGTCGACTGTCAAAATCCCTGCTAAACTCGTTGCCTGCAAAGTTGACGATGCAACCAAGAATCGAGGAAGCAGACATCATCGTCTTGCTGGATACAAACACGGTTCAGCAACTGGGCGAATGGAGCGATCGAGTCAAGGCGTCAAAGGCAGCGTTGATCGTAATAGACCATCATGCAAGCCACCCGCAGACTGAAAGCCTCGCAACCCTGAGCGTTGCTGACGAGAAGGCTTCATCCGCCTGCGAAATAGTCTATCGTCTGTATAAAGAGGCTCAGGTTGAGTTGAAGCCGGTTGAAGCTCAGGCGCTGTTTTTGGGAATAGCGTTTGACACGCGGCATTTTGTATTGGCTAAATCCAGCACCTTCAAGGCGATAGCCGAGCTAATCGACGCTGGAGTCAAAGCTGAAGAGACCCTGTCCCTGCTTTCGTTGCCTATGGATCAATCAGAACGCATAGCACGACTCAAAGCGTCAAAACGCCTCAAACTAATCGGAATCAACAACTGGCTAATCGCTTTTTCAAACGTCAGCGCATATCAAGCCTCAGCAGCTCGCGCACTCATCAGTTTAGGCGCGCATGTTGCAGTTGCGGCAGGACAAAAAGGCGAGAAACTCCAGATGAGTATGCGCGCCACGCAAGATTTTCATGAAAAAACCAAGGTTCATTTAGGCAGGGATATTGCCAATCCTCTTGGTGAATACTTGCATGGTATGGGTGGGGGACATGCTGTTTCTGCTGGAGTTAATGGTGTAGGCGAAGTTGAAGACAGCCTAAAGCGGTGCGCAAGACTGTTGAAAGAGAAACTGACCAAACTCTAAATTGAGTAGCTACTCTTAAGTTAATCTGCAAGTTGCTGTTGCAACAAGGCGGCGACAAAGGCATTGGCAGTTATCGAGATTAAAAACCTAACCTACATGTATCCCGGCGCAAACAAGCAGTCTCTAAGTGACGTGAGCCTAGCTGTAGAAAAAGGCGAGTTCGCCATACTCACAGGTCCAAGCGGCTGCGGGAAGACCACTCTTTGTCGCTGCTTCAACGGGTTGATACCACACTTCTATGCAGGTGAATTGAAAGGCGACCTGAAGGTTGCTGACTTGAACATCAGTGGTCACACTATAGGGGAAATGGCGATGCACGTTGGACTCGTGTTTCAGAACCCTGAAAACCAGCTCTTCGCGTTGTCGGTTGAAAAAGACGTAGCTTTCGGGCTTGAAAACTTGGGCATGCCGAGGCAAGAGATGAAGGAGCGCGTGGACTGGGCGCTGAAAACGACGGGTATCGAAGACTTGAGGGAAAGAGCACCTTACGAGCTTTCAGGCGGGCAGCAACAGCGTGTTGCCATCGCCAGCGTCCTCGCCATGCAACCTGAGATCATCGTTTTCGACGAGCCAACGTCTTTTCTCGACCCTCTTGGGGCTCAGAAAATCTTCGAAGTGATAAGCCAACTCAACAGACAGCTGGGAATAACCGTCATACTAGTCGAGCACAGATTGGATTTGGCTGCAAAATACGCCAACCACGTCATAATCATGGATGAAGGCAAAATCGTGCTAGACGGCGAACCCCGGGACATATTCAACTCCGAACAAGCTTGGCTTCTAGGCGTTGGCATCCCAAAGGTCGTGCGCCTCTGGCGGCTTCTTGAAGAAAACGGTGTCACGTTGAAGGGAATTCCCCTAAGCTCTGAGGAAGCCACGCAATATCTGCGGGAGGCATTGTGGCAACGATAGAAGTCAAAGACATCTACTTCACGTATCCAACTGGCGTTGAAGCCTTGAAAGGCGTGTCGATAACGGTCAAAGACGGGGAATTCGTCGCCATAATGGGGCAAAACGGTGCAGGAAAGACCACGCTTGTCAAGAATTTCAACGGTCTGCTCAGACCTGCCAAAGGCCAAGTGTCGGTTGACGGGGTCAGCACCAGAGACGTAAGCGTGGCCAAACTTGCCAGAACGGTTGGATTCGTCTTTCAAAATCCTGACCATCAATTATTCAGTGAGACTGTTGAGGAGGAAATTGCCTTTGCCCTGCGCAACTTCGGGTTCGACGCTGAAACCATTGAAAAACGCGTGACTTGGGCGGTTAATCTTCTCGATTTGGTTGAGTATCGGAAAACGTCTCCTTTCATGTTGAGCGGAGGCGAGCGGAAACGTGTGGCTTTAGCCTCAGTTCTTGCTTGGGATCCGAAGGTGGTTATACTTGATGAGCCCACGATTGGGCAGGATCATAGGCAGAAGGAGAACCTTCGGCAATTTATTGTCCAACTGAATGAGCAGGGCAAGACGGTTGTGGTTGTGACTCATGATGTTGAGTTTGTGGCTGAATGCAACCCGCGGGTTGTCTTGATGAAAGAGGGAAGGATAATAGCCGACGGCGAAGCCAAGCAGATTCTAACCAACACCACGCTGGCGTTGGAGGCTTCGATTGTGCCGCCTCAAATCTCCCAGATTTTTCATGGCTTGACGTTCTTAGGCTTGCCTTCAGACGTGATTGACGTTTCGGAAGCGAAGACGATATTGATCAATTACATGAAGGAGCATCAGCGTTGAGCGTTTTTGAAGGTTTCCGCTTCCGTCATGTAAGCTCGCCTATTCATAATCGTGATCCGAGAATCAAGTTTGTGTTTGTCATTGCAATGTTCGCCGTCACGTTGCTTTTCACTGAGTTTCTGCCCTTGTTGGTGTTGTTTTTCCTGCCGCTGCCCTTTGTGGCTGTTGCAGGCGTGAAACGACAATGGTTGCGTTCGCTGCGGGGAGCCCTTTTCTTGGCGATGTTCATCTTTGTTTTCAATTTTGTGTTTGGCTATCTTTACAGGTCTTATCCGACTACGAGTGTGCTGTTGGAGTATTCGTTGGCGATGACGTTGAGGTTTCTGGTGTTGGTTGAGTCTTTTTCGGTTTTCTTTTTGACCACTTCGCCTGACCATCTAAGCTTAGCGTTGGAGCAGAGCCACGTCCCATATGAGTTCACGTTTGCCTTCACCACTGCTGTACGCTTTGTGCCTGTTCTGGCTGAGGAGGCTCAGACCATTATGGACGCTCAGAAGGCGCGAGGTCTGGAGTTGGAGCGAGGCAACTTTCTAAAACGCGTGCGCAACTACATCCCAATCCTGATTCCACTCATAGTCAGCGCCATAAGGCGAAGTTTAGAATTGGCTGAGGCTATGGAATCGAGGGCTTGGGGTGCCAGTTCCAAGCGCACAAATCTTTATGTGCTGAAGATCAAACGTGGCGACTTGGTGCTGCTGCTACTGTCAGTTGGGTTGCTGGCGCTGGGCGTTTACGTGCGCTATTTTGTGTCAATTCCACACTTGAGCACGTTTCTACCGCCGCTTCCGTTTTAGAAACCGAGTAAAAGTCTTTTGAGCCAGCTGCCTCATCAATTTGCAGGGTCGAGTGTCTGCTATGTCGTTTCAAACGCGCGTGATTGTGGATGAGCGAGAAAGGGATTCTGGCGTGCCTGACGTTCTCAAAGCGTTGGGGTTGCAGGTTGATTATCGGATGCTTGAGGTCGGTGATTATGTTGTTTCCTCTGACTGTGCTGTGGAGAGAAAAGCAGGACGAGATTTTGCCAAATCACTCTACTCGGGTAGACTGTTTGATCAAGCGCGAAGGTTGCGCCAATTCTATAGCCGCCCTGTGTTTGTGGCTGAAGGTGATCTGCAACTGCTGATCGGCGAAAGTGCCAAGCCGAGAGCCTATTGGGGAGCGTTGGCGACGCTTGCGTTTCAGTTCGGGTTGACTGTGTTTTTCACTGCTAATGCACGGCAAACTGCGGATTTGATTCGTACTCTTGCCAAGCGTTCTGGGTTGACTCGTGCGCCCAAAGGTCCATGGGTGCAGAAGAAGGTTCGAAGGGCTGATGTGCAGAGGATGCAGTTGTCGCTTGTGGCTTCTCTGCCGGCGATTGGACCTAAGCTTGCGGAGCGCGTCTTGGGGCGGTTTGGAACTGTGCGTAGGGTTTTTTCCGCCTCGGTTGCTGAGCTGTGCACTGTTAAGGGTGTGGGTAGGGTGAAAGCTGAAAAGATAGCTGCGTTGCTTGACCGAGAGTATAAACCAGCTCCGAAGCGGGAGAAGCATGTTACTCTTGATGCTTCTTGATTCCACCGCAAGATTTTTAGATGTCTAAAAGGAGTATTCGCTTCCCGAGGCGAGTCGGCGTGAAATGGTTGAAGGCGGCGGTAGAGGAAATTCTCTCAGGCGCCAAAAGAGCCATAGATGAAATGGATGAAAGCCAAGTTGAAAGAATGATACAACTGCTTCTAGACGCCCTGGACAAGAAGATTTTTGTTGTGGGCATGGGTCGAAGCGGGTTTGTTGGACGCGCCTTTGCATTGCGCCTCATGAATTTGGGTTTCAATGTCTACTTCTTGGGCGAAACCATAACTCCGGCGGCTGGAAAAGACGACTTGGTCATTGCCATCTCGGGCACGGGTATGACTAAGTTGGTTGTGAGTGCTGCGGGCGCTGCTAAGGATATTGGTGCAAGGGTTGTGGCGATCACTTCGTACATGGAGTCTCAGCTTGGGCAGATGGCGGATCAATTGGTGTTGGTGAAAGGGAGAACTAAGATGGGTTGGCCGCGTGAAGAAGACTATCTGGCGCGTCAGATTCTGGGTGAACGCGAGCCTCTCAGTCCGTTGGGAAGCGTGTTTGAAAACAATTGCATGGTGTTTCTAGACGGCTTAATCGTCGAACTCATGTACCGTATGAAGAAAGATGAAAATGACTTGCGAAGTCGTCACGCCACTATCGAGTAACGCTTAAAAGTGAACATACAGCTATTCTGCGTAAAGTCTACTATGACCGTTCAGGGGCTTGCTTGAAACGAAGGGGAAATCAAAGCGGAAACGGATGCGCAGGGAAAAGCGGAAGCGCGAGAAGAGACGTGAAAGATACAAGTAGAAATTCTGTAGTTGGCTTCAAGTTAGTACATGTGAGAATCTGGAATATAGTGTTGCTCGGGAGAACGAATTGAAATTAGAAATTTCCGACGGAAAATTAAGAATAGACCTCGGAGACTTGGAGAAAGTCTTAGCCATCAGAGGCGGGTTTGAAATCCCGTTGGAAAACATTGTAAAAGTTGGGACTGAGGCTCACCGGACAGGCTGGAGAGAAGTAAGAGCTCCTGGAACGCATCTGCCAGGGGTGATAAAGGCGGGGACTTACCATACGCCCAGAGGCAGAGAGTTCTGGTATGTAACGGAGAAGGGTGTTTTGGTGCTTGAGTTGGAGCATGAGTCCTACACGAGAATTGTCCTGAGCATAGATGATAACGAGAAATGGGCTGAAAGAATCAAGGAAGCTACTTCGAAACAGCGTTGAAGCACGGTTTCATGTGCCGTCTATTTTCGAGCGACTAGTGAAGTCGTGTGTTGATCTGCTTTCTATGTTGTCTATGGCTTGGGCGACTTTTACTAGGGCTTCTACTTGACGGGTTAGGCTGCGCATCTAGCGTAGTTTGGTGTCTGGGTTAACTTTCTTGTTGCGTATCTGGTGGACAGCGTATTCTATGCCTTTCTTCAGGCTAGCCGTAGTAAGTAGCAAGAATGACAGGCTCTGGACCCGCTGACGAGAGTTCGAATCTCTCCCGGGCTACCATTGTTTTTGATTCTGAGGCTGGTTTGGTATGATAAGGGTGTCAACTTTGTTGAAGCACCTAAAAAGCAGTACTGGGGCGGCTACGCAGCCATATTTGCGGATCCAGATGAGAACTTGTTCTACCTCGTGCAAAGAGAAGATTAACTCTTTTGTTAGCGCGCGCGACCAAAGTCTACCTTTTCTGGCAAAATGCTCGGCATCTTCCGCTTCCTAAAACAATCAAAAGTTTACCAAATTTGGAAAAATCGTTCGACTGCCCTTCTTCCAGCGCACTTACTACCCTTTAAATAAGGGGAAATTGGTTTGATATTAGATCGACCTTGCGTTTAATGAGCCGACCAAGATACAAGGTTGCTTGGCGCCCTGTTCTTTATATCTACTTAATTGCAAGTGTAATTTCGATACCTTTTCAACAAACACTTGCCGCCGAGGAAAATGATTGGCTGAAAGTGACTCAAACAAATGTCGGATATTTCATTAACAGCGCTACGCCCCACGGGAACCTGTCCTTCAGGTTTGAGTTTTCTGAACTTGAAGAACCTCAACGAGTGGCTTTCGTTAACAATACAGGGCGTTATGCCATCGAATACATATTGCCTGTTGAATTGTGGGAGTATGCAGACACCATTGAAAACGGATATTTTGACTACACTTACTCGGAGTGGGTGTCAAGTCCGTATAGCAACGCTCTGAATGAAACCGTTTTCGCCTATTACAAGAACTTTTGGTTTTCAGAAATCACCAACGTAACAACTCGTAGCGATGCTGGCGGTAATGTCGTCTGCGAATGGTCGATAAAGGGGTCCGCCGGGCTCTCACACCCATGGCCCGAGAAGGAGGTGCTCGTACCCATAGAATACACGTTCCATTACTCACCGCTCAACGGAAGCCTAAAAACGGATTTCGATATGGAAAACTTCGCATCAAAAAACGAAACGTCGCGCCTGTTCATTGAGTTCTCAATGCGCTATACGTCTGAGGAAAATGAAAGTGTTGAAGTGCTGAATAACCAGGAAAAGCTTGAGGTCGACTCTGTAAACGATCAGCACAAGCTCAATTCAACCACGATTTTCTTGGCAGCCAACGACCAAGTTAAAGGTTTCTTTGATTTTGGTGGGATGCTCAAAATAGACAACTCAACAACCACGCCTGTTGGCGCCGTTGTTCCATGGATTGAACGTGGATATCAGCACTTCTCTCCGACGTATGGTTTCAGCGCTGCCGTCGGAATTCAATTAAGCTACCCTCATGTTAACAAAACTCTAACACATGACCCAAATTTCGGCTTAGAAGCATCATATAAAGCTCCGACAGCCAGTAACCCATCCGGCGGCGAACCCGTAACGTTTCCAAACCTTTACGGTGAACCCACATGGAAAATACTCCTCATAGGTGGGACAATAGCCTTCGCAACAATCGCAATAATGACTATCATTATTTTGAGGCGTAAGAGAAAAATTCACTTGAAATTACACCCTCCCTTTAAGTCTTGACCACGTTTCATAAGTTTCTATACTCTAAAAAATGGGGTCAGCTGAGCACTTTTAGCCCTGCTTTATCGCAGATTCTCTTCAGCCTCTGTAATTCTTTGCCTGTGTAGAACCTGGCTATCACTGTTTTAGGCGCTCGACCCTGAAACACATCCACGTCTCTATCGGGAACCCCAAGCTCGCCCAATTCAGTTGAATACCACTTCCTAAGCACCTAAGGCGGCATCCTCACACTCGCGCCATCGGTTAGTACTATAACAAATGAGTAGTTTCGTCCAGTTAAGAGGGGTATTTCTTTTCTTCGACTATGTCTCCTGCAACCGTTATCAAAAGATTGTTCCCGTTTATCGAAACCACCCTTATGCTTTCTATCCAAATTGTAAAACCTCCAGAACCTTTCAGGAACCTGCACAATCAATTTCCCACCAGCTTCCTTCATAGGAATTTTCTCAAGAAAGCAAGAGATCTTTCTCACTTACTGCAGCACCGTTTGCCGTCACCAAGTATACAGCGACATACCGACACTCAGAAAGTCGTTATTATTACGGTCTCCAAGGGAAAGTTAATAACATCTGAAACAGAACCCAGCTCCACAACGCCATCCGTTGACGAAGCCACGCCCTAAACCTGACGCAACACAGGGCATGAACAGAGCCAAGAATACCATACAAGAACCCAAACAGACCTCGAAAAACAACATTTCAGACTCGTTGATGTCACCCGGAACACTCTGACGACGACATCCACACAGCTTCAGCCGCACAATTGCTAGAAGAAGGCTAAAGGGAAAAACCGCCTTCTTCTTCCGAATTTACTCTTCCGCAGAGCCACATCACATCAACATACAGCAGCATGCGCAAACTTCACGCTTGGCAACATTGAAGCGCACCACAAACTATGTTGAAACGCACCACAAACCAAAAGTAAACAGCACCTGAAACGCCATTCAAAAACAAAAACAGAACCCGAAACGCAAACAGAAAACTGGAACTTTCACCGCAAAATTTTTTTTCTGCACTCATACTAACCCTCTCTCTGCCCGAAACGTTCACAACAAACCTTATATTTGGCGCCAGCAATTCCCTTCAAACGTAGCTCAGCCCATAAGGAGCCAAGCATAAAAACGCGGCTTTTGCCGACGAAGCTTGAACGTTCCGATTGGCAGGCTCACTTCCGCGACGAGGACGAAACAAGAACATGCCGCAAACGCTCCTAAAAGCAAGCAAAAGCCTAGCAGCAGAACTAAGACTCGAAACACGAGCAAACAGCTCTATAAGTTTCTCGACACGCTCACCAACAACAGCACAGGGAACCGCGGAAAACTAACCTTTTAGCTGAAGGGAGGCGACTTTTTGAAAATAAAGGACCTCAAAGACGGAATGAAAAAAGTAGAAGTTGAAGCCAAAGTCACAGAAAAAACAGGCCCACGCGAAGTCATCTCAAGATACAAAGACCAAGTGTACCGCGTAGCCAACGCAACCATCAGCGACGGCACAGGCAACATCAAACTAACCCTATGGAACGACCAAATAGAACAAGTCAACGTCAACGACAACATCCGAGTTGAAAACGGCTACATCACATCATTCAGAGGCGAAATCCAACTCAACGTGGGCAGATACGGAAAACTCAGCATAAACCAGTGACGCAGCAAAAAAAGTCCAAGTCAAGGAAAAAGAGTGTAAACCAAACGCGAGGTGAGAAAGATGGATTATGAAAGAAGAGAACGAAGAGGAGGCTACGGAGGAGGCTACGGAAGAAGAGAAGGAAGAGGCTTCGGTCCCAGATTCCCACCTAAACCAGTGGAAATAGGCAAGGAATACGACGTGGAAATCCAAGAAGCAAGCCGAAGAGGCGAAGGCATAGCAAGAATCAAAGGCTTAGTTGTATTCGTCCCAAACACCAAGCCAGGCGACAAAGTCAAGATCCGCGTAACGCGAATCAGCCGAAGATTCTGCGAAGCCGAGGTGGTGGGTCAAGCTGAAGCTAAAGCTGAAGGCGAAACCGCAGAAGTAAAAGAAGCCGAAGAAACCCAAGAAACCGCAGAAACCGAAGAGACCGAAGAGACGGAAGAAACCGAAGAGACGGAAGAAGCAGGAACCGAGGAATAAACAGACTATAGCATACCTTTCACGCCCTGTTTCAACCTCGCTTTCTTAACAAACTATTTTTTTATTACCCTTTACAAAGAAAAATCCAAAGCCTTAAGTCTGCACGAACAGAAGTCTGCGACGGGAGAGCATCAAAGCTGAGGCTGAAAGGCAAAGTAGTCCTAGTTAAGGGCGGCTCAAGAGGCATCGTACGGGCAATCTGCCTCAAACTGGCGCTAGAAGGCTGTGACGTAGTCGTCAATTTTATGAAAAACCGTGAAAAAGCAGCCGATGATTCTGCGCAAGATAAGCCAAAAGAAGAAAAAGGGACTTGACCCTTGTCCTCATACATCGAAGTCGTGTTTCAGCCCTACGGAAAGCGAACATTAGTCCCGGGCGGAACCACAATCATCGATGCAGCAAAAAAACTGGGCATTGACATCTCTTCTCTATGCGGTGGAAAAGGCACCTGCGGAAAATGTAAGGTCAAAGTGCAAGAGGGACTAGAGGGATTAAACCCGCTTACAGAACAAGAGTTAGATTATTTATCTAATGATGAAATCGAGACTGATTTCAGACTAGCTTGCCAAGCTAAGCTAACGCTTCCATCAACTATTCTTGTTCCAGAAATGAGCAGAGTTGGAAAACAAAGACTACAGACAGAGGGCATCGAAGTACCGGTAGAACTCAACCCTCTAGTAAAGAAATACTTCCTCCAACTGCCCAAGCCAACACTTCATGATGCCCGGTCGGATGAGGATAGAATTCTGGATTCACTCAAAGACGAGCATGGTCGCCTAGGCTTTCTTGACTTTGATATTGCCAAGGATCTTTCAATTATTCTGAGAGAGGCAGAATGGGCTATTACCGCTGTGATGTGGGGAGACAAGGTAATTGCCATTGAGCGTGGAGACACCACTGGTCGATGTTTTGGTTTCGCAGTCGACATAGGCACCACAAAGCTTGCTGGTTTTCTAATGGATTTGAACAAGGGCAACGTGGTTGATGTTGTGGCTAGAGCAAACCCCCAGATTCCATTCGGAGAAGACGTGATGTCGAGAATTGCCTACGCCATGAATGGAGGATGGACCGCATTAAACGAACTTCAAAAAGCTGTGGTGTCCGGAATTAATGAAATGATCGAAGAATGTTGCAAGAAAGCAGGTTTGAAATATGAGGAAGTCTATGAACTCTGCTTTGTCGGCAACACCTGCATGCAGCTTCTTTTTCTTGGCATTTGGCCACGTCATGTAGCTTTCTCCCCCTACCCCCCCGTATTAAGGCGAGGCGTTGACACCAATGCTTCAAAGCTAGGCTTGAAATCGCACGTCAACGCAAATGTACACTTCCTGCCGATTATCGGCGGTTTCGTAGGAGCAGACAGTGTCGCCGACATTATGGCTGTGAAGATGCTTGAGTCAGATGAGACCATAATGGACATAGACATAGGAACCAACACCGAAATAGCGATCGGAAACAAGAAATCAGCGATGATTGACTCATGCGCATCAGGTCCAGCTTTTGAAGGCATGGAAATCAAGTTTGGCATGAGAGCCGTAGGCGGAGCCATCGAGAAAGTTAGCATCGCCCCTAAAACATTAGAGGTCAATTACCGAACCATAAATGACGTTGCCCCTATTGGAGTATGCGGATCAGGGCTTATTGACACATTGGCTGAGCTACTCAAATCTGGACTGATCGATGTCAAAGGCACTTTCGTAAAGGAAATGACGAAACGTACCAATAGACTCAGGCAAGGGCAAAATGGTTGGGAGTTTGCGCTTGCATGGAGAACTGAAACGGGCACCAATGCAGACCTGTCGATAACACAAGGAGACATAAGGGAACTGCAGAAAGCAAAGGCCGCTATGCATGCTGGCTGCGAAATCTTGATGAAAAGAATGAACCTTACAGAAAACGACATAGACAAGCTATACATGGCTGGTGCCTTCGGAAACTACATAGATCCTGAGAGCGCAAGAACAATTGGAATATACCCAGAGATATCAATTGAGAAAATCCATTTTGTGGGGAACACTGCAGGAACAGGAGCAAGAATGTGCCTGGCCTCAAAGGAAATGAGAGAACGGGCTGAAGAAATATCCAAAAGAGTAAAGTACTTTGAACTAGCTGCCGATCCAGAGTTTCAGTCTGAGTACATTAATTCAACATACCTGCCACACGTTAACCTGAACAAATATCCAATAACAAAGAGGCTACTTGAAAGACTAGGCAAATCGCGACTCTAATATCCGCAACCACTAAAGGACCTAAGACAAGGATTGTGCTTTTTTCCCTAGTTTGACCTTTCGACAGTGGTCTCAAGCAAACACGGAGGAACTCGTACAGTAGCTACCAAAGGAGTGGCATCACGTGATACTTTGAGGCCGAATGAAAAAACAGCAGCGATTCAGTGACTCGCAGAAAGGCATATCCACCAAAAAAACGGAGCATGCCATTCTCTGAAAAGCTTAGGCAGTACGTTGCGAAGCGATTAGCCTTGGTTTGAAGTCTGAGCATGTGCTGTTCGTAGCGCTATGTGGGCGGGCGCTTTCCGTCGTCTGGTTTCGAGAAGCTTTTTGTCGAAATACTCTTGCACACAGATCTTGAACCTTGGGATTCCTTTCCACTTCTTTTTGAACTCTTCCAGCCCCTGATTGCAGGACCATCCGATGTCGAGCCATTCAAACTTGTTCTCTTTGGCATAAACGATTTCTTTGTGAATTATGAAATCCGCTAAAGAGGGATAGTCTAGGTAGAAGCCTACCGGCGTGGCCATCGTGTTGCCCAGAAAATCGACAACGTCAAATCCTATCAATACGCCTTCCCGAAGCACGTTGAAAAGCTTGGCTGTCGAGCTTTTTATGATATAGTTTTGCAGTCTTAGATAGAGTTGATAGTCCCAGAGATTGTAGTTCTTTTGTGATATATGATAAGCCATGATATAGGAGTGAGCAGGTGTGATCTCCTTGCCCACGTTTAACGTGTATCCTCGCTTTATAGCGTTTTTCACACGGTATCTGAGGCTGTCATAGGGGCCGCCTCGCAGGTTTTCGTCGAACTCGTCGAGTTTGATCTGGTAGTCGCTGTCCGAGAAGGCGTTCTCGCAGCAGTAGTCGGCAATCGCAGGCGGCAACTCCTCTGGAGAAGCCGTTCTTATTTGTCTTGGCTGAAATTCCGTGAGTGAAGCTTTGACGCACTCTAGCCGGTCTATCTGATTGTCGCTGTCTTTAAGTGCGAACAAAGTCAGCCACAGCATCTTGCCTAAAGGGTCATGATAGACAAGGTAGGTGTCTTCGTAGATGTAAGCTTCACCATAAACTTGTGCGTTAAGTGTGATTAAATGCTCATCAAAGTATCCGCGTTGTTGGCAATGAGGCACGCGTTCTTCGGTAAGTCTTTGCACTTGGTAGTAAGCCTCGAATTTGAAAAAGTTCTGTAAAAGGTTTCTCTTAAATATTTTGTGTTTTGGTTCTCAAGCATTAGACTTGAAGCCAGAGGGCAAAGGTTTAGACGTCCAACTGCTTTCTGATGGAAGTTGACCAAAATGTTCATTTGCACCTTGGAAAACTTTTCATTCTCTCACTGCACTATAGTGGACTCAAATCTAGGGTTGTGAACGAGCGATGAAACGCGAAGATTTCTTGACTACGCCTGTGATGCATATGAAACTCGGCTCCGACATGACTGTGAACCAACTGGTTGAGCAGTTCAAGAGTTCTGGCTCTTTTGGCGCTGGGAGATTGGCGTTGGCTTGTGACATTTTTGAGAAAATGGCTCAAGACAAAACATGCACCATTTTCCTCGCGTTGGCAGGAGCCATGGTGCCGGCTGGCTTGCGCACAGTAATAGCGGATTTAATGAGAAGAAGACTTATCGATGCACTTGTTAGCACCGGAGCTAACATGGTCCACGACCTGATTGAGGCAGTTGGTGGGCATCATTATCAGGGACACTGGCTTGTTGATGATTATCTCCTGTATAAGTATCACATTTACCGAATCTACGATGTTTTCGTGCCTGAGGAAGACTTTGTGAAAGCTGATGAAGCGCTAGTGAAAATATTCGATGAGATCGCAGAAAAAACTGAGGGAAAACCATTGTCCACCAATGAACTTATGCGTGAGATCGGAAGAAGACTCAAAGACAGGGACTCGATAGTGCGCTCGGCATACGAGTCTAACGTGCCCATTTTTCTGCCCGCTATGCGTGATTCAGAGTTCGCTTACGTGCACAGAGTACATCACAAAAGGAATGAACCGGGGAAAGCGTTGATGGTTGATGCGTTTCGGGAAGTGCCTGAGTTACTGGACATCAACGAACGTTCTGAACGTTTAGGCATGATTTGTTTGGGTGGAGGTGTGCCTCGCAACTCGGTTCAGCATGCGGCGTTGATGGCAGGCAAGGGCTTCGACTACTCGATTGTTGTCACAACCGACAGACCTGAGTCGGGCGGGCTGTCCGGATCAACAATCGAAGAGACAGTAAGTTGGGGGAAGACGAAACACAAAGCGAGCAAAGTTATGGTGATTAGCGACGCCTTGATTGCCTTTCCGCTGATGACTGCCGCTGTTCTTGAGCGTCTTGGAAAGGGCTTCCACAGAAAGGGTAACCCGTAGTTTTAAGGGGTGTGAGCCTACGATGAAGAAGACTGAACACATGCGCAAAATCTGTGGCAATTGTCGCTACCACAACGCGTACCAGTATCCCGATTCAGTGTTCTGCTTTGCGAAGTTTGCAAGGCGAAAGAAATCAGTAGTCTCCATCCTCTTTAGTTGCAGTGAATGGGAGAGCAAGCTGCAGGAATGTAACTGTCTTGAAGATTACTTGAAAAGACACAAGAAAAGCACTAAATGAGAGTTACAAATAAGAGCGAACTTGAGAAAGAGGGCTTTTAGGCTGTAGCTTTTTTCCTTCGTCTTCTTGCAGGCTTGGGCTTTTCCTCTACAGCAGCCTCTGCAGGCGCTTCAATCGGGGTGGGTTGTGCTGCCTCCACTGGTGCCTCAACAGCTGGTGGAGAGGACTCAGTCGGTTGTGGTGGTGAAGGTTCAGGCGAAACCGAAATTTCCTCGATATGCGTTGGAGGCGGAGTAACGGACTCAACTGACTCCTCTGCTGGTGGTGTTGATTCCACACTTGTGGGTGTCGGAGTTGGCATTGGTGTTGGTTCTGCTGGGGGGATCATTGCTTTTGGCCTAGCCGAGTAGCCCACCGCTGCTGCTATTATGCCTATCATCATGAAAACAACTGTAACAGTGACCCCGCGAGCCATTGAAGCTGTTGCTGTAAGTTCCCACCCTGGAATAATGCTTGATGCAAAAATGGCTCCCAATATGAAGCACATTACTGCAACGCCGTAAAGTCCATAATCTGATCTCATTTTTCTTCTAGTTCTCCTTTGTCTCTTCTTAGTTCAACGTAAGAATCTTAAATAATTTTCTGACGTATTCGCTCAAAAATGCGGCTAGAAAGAGGTTTTCCTTCCAGAATTAAGCCTTTTCTCAAGGAGCGAAGTTAGATTTTCCTTCGTCAGGATGACAAATTATATAAAGATTCAGCAATTATGTTCTATAAGAAAAATCCATTTGAGAGAGTGAGAATTTGGCAGAGAAGAAAGTGTTTGTCAGAAAAGCGACTGGACTGGTCAGAGAGATCGGCTTCCTCACGGCAATATTGATCGTAGTGTGTAACATGGTTGGTCTTGGCTGGCAAAAACGACTGTTCCAATTCACTGGACCAGCAATAGTTCCAGAAAATGCTTACTTTCTAGGGTTACCGCCAATAGTGATGGCTTTCATAATCGTAGGCATTGTTGTTCTCTTGACAGTGTGGGTCTTTGCGATTCTTGGCGCGGCGATGCCTAGATCTGGAGGCGGCTACGTGTACATCTCAAGGATTCTCAGCCCGTCTCTTGGTTTTCTCGCGTCTTGGACAGAGTTTTTCAGCATCGCTGTTTCTTTTGGGCTTATAGGCACGGCGGTTTTCGAGGCTATACTCATCTACTCCCAGTTAGCCCGGTTACCTTCAAGTCTTATTACTACCTTGGCCACACCTGAGGTTCTGCTAGTCGGTGGAATGATCATTGTCATCCTGTTCTCGCTGCTTGCCACTTTAGGCGTCAGAATGGCAGGTCTATTGCTTCAGATAATGTTCTGGATCCCTGCAGCGATAACCATTCTCATTTACGGTTTGCTGCTTACTGCCTCGCCTCAGACTATGGAGTCAGGCATTCAATCTTTCACTGGACAGCTGCCCGTGGCGTTTACTAATGATGCTTTGTCGCAAGGCATGGCTCCCTTTGCAGGAGGTTACTGGGGAGCGGTCGCCTATGCTTCATTGGGCGCATACTGGGCTTACATAGGATTCGCGGCGTCAACTTTCGTGGCTGGTGAGATCAAAGAAGTTGCAAAACGCTTACCCAAGACTTTATTCATTGCCAACGCGTTTGTAGTCTTCCTTTACATATCAATTTCCGCGCTAGTTGCAAGAGCAGCAATGATGGTCGGACAAGTCACAAGTGCAGGCAACACTTACTCGTTCTTCAGCGCGTACTCTTTCTTGTCTTATGGAGGCGCAACCTTGCCATCTGCGCTGCCTAAGGCGTGGATGCCGAACATTGCAACTTTCGTCGCGTTTGGAAACGGCATAAACTGGTTGCCCATTCTAGTGCTCGTGTTCGCAGCTTTCTGGGTCGCCAATGATATTCCGCCATTCATCTTGACTTCCTCAAGAATAGTCTTCGCAATGGCTTTTGACAGAGTCCTGCCTGAGAAACTTGCCGAAGTGAACGAAAGGTGGCACTCGCCCATATGGGCCGTGCTCTTCGTAATGCTAGTGGCTTTCATAGGCAACTTCGCAGAATCTGATGTATTTCCCAAGTGGCTAGGCTCAAATCACATTCTATCCAGATTCATAAACTCTGGCGGCGGCGTGGTGGCCACTGACATATGGGACACGATATTCTTCCTCTTGGCTTCGGTCGCAGGTCTCATGTTCGTTTACCGTCGAAAAGACATCTATGAACGGTCCTCCTACAAGCCCTCACTTGGGGGAATTCCAGCGGTTACAATAATCGGCCTGCTTGCAACGATAGGTAACCTTTGGTTGCTCTATGCCGTTGTGGCTCCTCCATATGGTTACGGCACAACCTACCCTGAGGTCTGGTACTTCACGATCATCCTCTTGGCCATTGGAGCTCTCATATACTTCTACTACAGAAACAAGGGCACCAGAACAGGCGTCGACTACGGCACAATCTACGCGGAAATTCCACCTGAATAAACCCCTTTTTCTCTTTTTCTTTTTATTTCGCAAATCTTAAAGTAACTATCGATCATGTTAGTTGGATTCATGTGGTGTCATCCATTTGTCGGTGGAAGAAGCGATAACGAAAATTGAGAAGAGCCTTATGATCGGTAAGGGTCGCTGGATAGCCGATTTCGCCGAGTCATTCAGAAACTACCGCATAGACGATGTGACGTTTGATGCTTTTGTCCATGGAAACACACGGATGAAGGGTTTCCTTTTGTCAAGAGTGTTTTCAGCAACTGTGAATCCCAACTATTATGTTGGATGTTTTATGGTGTCTGCCGAAAGAGTGAAGGATTTGGATAAAAAACGGTTTGCCGAACTGGTTCAATCAGTTAGGTCTCGCATGAAAGAAAGCGAGATGAGATGGACTTGGTTACTCATATTGAGCATGAGGAGCACGGACACTGTGAGGAAACTGGTGGAATCTTTCAAGGATCAGTTCGTTGGTGTGGCTTTGATAGACGTGGACTCGGGAAAAATCGTGCATAGCGATTCGTACATTGGCAAGCAAGCGAAGCGCTTCATCAAAATCTGAGGACTGTGCTATGAGTCAGACTCACGCACCTGTTCAGCTCTATGACCTCTTCAAGTCATGCATGATAATCTTTCTTCTGCAAGCAGTGATAGTTCTTCTTACGACTACGATAGGCGTAGTCGACGTAACTCTTCGGTTCCTGATTTTGCTTCTCAACGTGGCCGTCTCAGGCCTTCTCGGGTGGCAGCTGTACAAAAGAACGTATCACATGGTTTTCGCGTATGACAACAGAGGTTTTACGTTGAGAAAGGGCAAGAAAGAGGAGAAGAGTCAGAAATGGAGCGAGTTTTCCAAGGTTTCACTTGTTCGCAACGAAGCTGGCGGCTTTTCAGTGAGGCTTTACCACAATTCCGAGTTCTTTGACTTGCCAGCTTCCAAACTCAAGTTGAACCCGTTTGACTTCCGCGTCGATGTCACGAAGTTAGTCGCCGTGGGCAAGAATAGGAGACATGCTTAGGCTTCTACTCTCTGCAGTTTCTTGATCTTGTCGCCTTCAATCTCGACTAGATAGGCTCTTAATACGCCTTCGGCGTACTCGCTTCCGGGGTTTAGACATGGGGTTCTGCCTATCTTGATGAAGCCTGGGCTTTCGTGGATGTGACCGTGCAACCCAATCAGCGGCTGATGTTTCTCGATGATCTTCCTGACGGCGTTGCACCCGACAGGAATCATAACTGGTTGCCCGCCTTCATAGACTGGCTTGAAATCCTTTGTCAGCTTCGGCGCCATGTCGATAACTGAATTGTATGGTGGGCAGTGAAAGCAGAACACGGCGGTTGTCATATTCTTGATTTGAGCCACGACTTTTTCGAGTCTCTGGGTTAGTTCTTCTTCACTGCATTCTCGTGGGCTGTTCCACGGCGTGCGGTTTGTCCATCCGAAGCACGCGACTTCGTGTTCCTCGTCTAGTTGCACTACTTCTTCTTCGCCGAAGATTACATTTGGATCTTTTCGGATTACGTCGTCGATTACGAACACGTCGTCGTTTCCTGGGCTGAGTATGACTTTGCAGTTTTTGGGAACTCTTTCGGGCACGAGGGATAGCCACTTCGATATGATTTCTATTTGGAGTTTCTCGAATAGTTTCTCGGTTTTTTCTTTGTCTGCTTCGAGGATGGTTGCTTCTTCAGGTGTTGTCACGTATGGTATGTAGCTTACTCTGCGCACTTTTTCCTCGAAAGGTGGTATGTCGGCGTCAGTTAGTTCGTATGCTTCGCCGAACAGGTGGGATGAGTATTTGCCATTTGGCTTCTTGATGATGGGGATGATGAGTTTTCCGGTCATGTCGCCGCTGAGCACAAGGGCGTCTAAATTGAAGTATTTTGCTGAGTTTAGGAATTTTCTCCAGACTGTTTCTGACCCGTGTAAGTCTGTTGCGAACAGGAAGCGAATTTTTGTCAACTTCTTCTCTTCCTACCTGACTAGTTCTTCGACTTCTGTGTACCAGCGTTTGTTTGTGCCTATTTTCGCTCGCATCTTCCATTGTAGTGATTTGGGTTCGTCTTCCAATGCTTTCAGCAGCCTGTCTATTTTGGCTGCAACATCTTTACGGTCTTCATCTGTGAGAGCAGCAGCATAATCATTTAAGAACCCTTTAACTTTCCTTAGGTTTGATGTTGTTGTGTACCAGAACCCCCAACCCTTAGAAAGTAGCTTTGCGATGTAGTGAATGTTCACTGTTTCTTTTTCGGCTTCGCCGATTTCATGCTCTCTGAGCAGTATCATAATATCCTTTATGTCTTTTTCATTTATCTTGCATATCTGCAGCTTCTGCAGTATCAGGTCTGAAAGGCTTATTGTGGGGCTGTCTAGCTCCAGCCTGTCTTTGAATTCGATTGTGTGGCACATCTCCAGTCGATCGAAAAAAACGTCTACGCTTCTGTTGTGCGTCTCGTCCGTGTAAATCTGTCTGCTTCTTCCAGTTGCGAACATGAGCGCCATTGAAGCCATTGGAGCGTAGCCCAGGTCTGTGAAGATTTTTTTGATTTGTGGTCGAAATTTGGTGTACGTTACTAGGTCGAGGTCGTAGGCGGGTTTTCGCTGTAGTTTGTCGTAGAGGTAGTCGTGTTTTGGGCAGTGTAGCCTTATGGCGAAGCCTCCCATTAGCCTGAGGACAACGTTTTCTTTCTGTGCGTGGTTTATGATTCGCAGGGCTTCGTTGATAAACTGAGTAGATTCTTCATGCGAATTGGTCACGCGTTGCCTCCGTTTGCAGTTAGGGTTATTCGGTCAGTTTTGCTGTTTAGGTGAATTGTTATGTTATGCGAGATAATTTAAGTTAGCTAATAAGTGTTGGGCTGATGTTCGGGCGTTGTTTTCGTAATAGTTCACCTGGAGTTCGTTGGGGAAATCAGGAGGCTTGGGATAAGGCCAAGGGGAAACAGGTTTAGCTCTGTTTGCCTAGCCAGTCGGTTATTTTTGGTTCGGTTTCTGTTTTGAAGTTTATGCCCATGGGCGTGAAGGTTTGGTTC
Source organism: Candidatus Bathyarchaeia archaeon (assembly GCA_035283685.1). Taxonomy (NCBI): domain Archaea; kingdom Thermoproteati; phylum Candidatus Bathyarchaeota; class Bathyarchaeia (SeqCode); species Bathyarchaeia archaeon. The sequence goes on along the minus strand of DATETJ010000004.1, from coordinate 34,124 downwards.
AACGCCGTGGTCAGGTTGCGCGTGTAGTCTTCGACGTTGACTTCTGAGACGTTGTTGACGTTGTCAGCGGGTTTTACTGTGAACTCTCTTCCTTGATACGTAAAGGGCTTGACTTTGATGAAGTGGACTGTGTCTCGTTCCTTCACTTGCTTGCCAGAGTCGATGAGTTGTTTGGCACATTGATAGGGTTGGGGCAGAACTTTGGACATTAATTTCTCTCGTGGGTCATGGTAGAGTTTCACCGAGAAAATCATGTCTTTGAGTACGAACTTTCGCTCGCGTAGGTCTTTGATGGTTTTTTCAACCATTGTGGCTATTCTCGCTTTTGCGTGCTCATACTCTTCTGCGTTCTTGACAGTGCTGAGTTGTTTGACGCAGTTTTTGAACACGTTTTGGATGTAGTTTGGTGCGTTTGATTTTATGGCTGTTAGTCCTTTGAGGTCGGGGGTGCCGTCGGGTAGGATGCCGAAGTAGGCTTTTTTGGCTGCTGATAGGACGCAGATCGAGTAGTGTCTTTCAACTGCCAAGTCTAAGTGCAGTTGTTGTTTGACTGTTTTTGTGAGGGTTTCAACCTTTTCTATGGGTGCGTTTTCTAGGAAGAGTGAGTCTGTGTCTCCGTAGACTGGGTGTAGTCCCTGTTGTTCAGCTATGTTCCAGGCGGTTTGTAGTGCCCAGCGTCCGTAGCCTGTGATTGATTCAGCTAGTGGGGGGCAGGCTAGTCCGTGGATTCGTACTGAGACGCCGTAGCTTGACACGGTTAGGAGTTTTAGCATTTTGGCTGTGGTTTCGGCTTGGTGGCGTTGGGTTTCTGTGAGTGTTGGGTCTTTTGTTTGTGGTTTGAGCCAGTGGATGCGTAGGTCTTTGAGTGCGCCTATGAGTGCGGCTAGGAATCCTCTTCTTTTTGTGCATACGTGGTGTCCTGTGTCAGATACGGTGTTGGTTTTGCATTCGTTGTGGTTGCAGTCGACTGTTTCGTAGGATAGGTTGTAGCTGTCTATGCAGCTGGGGTAGAGGCTTTCGAAGTCTGCGACTACGGTGTTGAAGTATACTCCGCTTTTGGGTGTTATGGTTAAGGCGCCGGGGACTTCGTGGGTTTCTAAGCCTCTGCGAAGCTCCATGGATGTGGGTATGAGGATGTTGTGTCTTCTGAGGTAGTCGTGTATTATTGATTTTAGCCATGCGCTTACGCCTCGTGTGGCATAGGTGAATGGGATGGGCAGGTTGGCTATTTTTGACAGTGTGAAAGTTGAGAAGTATTTTTCAGGGCTGGTTTCTTCGCTTATGTCCATGGTGTCTGGTTTGATTTGTGGGACGGGTTGGTTGAGCACTATGAACCAGCGTTCGAGTTGAGCGTATTTTGGCGGGTCTGTGTTTTTGATGTGTGCGTAGAGGGTGTTGAATTTGGTTTTCTTGTCTGGTGTGAGGTTTAGCACTGGTGTGAAATGGTTGTCCTGTGTCATATTGTGTTGTGCGCCGAATATCAAGCCGTGGTCATAGGCGTAGCTGTGGGTGAATTCGATTTCGGTTTCCCAGGCGTGTTGGAGGTTTCGTGTGGCTTTTTTGAGGAATTCGGGTTTGTAAACTGTGATTTTGGTTACTTCTTTGGGTTCGTTTGTGTACAGGTCGGTTTTTTTGACGATTTCGGTCTCTGCGTTGAGGCTGCGTATGTTTTCTTGGTCTGTTGGGCTGAGGGGGTGGGGAAGGAGGAAGTAAGGTTTGTAGGAGCTGTCTTTGAATTCTTTGAGTTCGTTTGTTGCTGGGTTGAAGAATCTTAGGCTGACGGTGCTGCCTTGGGCTTGGGCGTCAAGCAGGTACCATGTGTCCAATTAGTTTATCCTTCGTTTAGCTGTCTCGTTATTTCGTTTACTTCATCTGGCAACGGTTGCCTTGGAAAGTTGTACATTGGTCCGCCTGGTCGTTCGTTGTAGTATGGTCTGTTGCATTCGGGGCATCCTGATGTGCAGAATGGTGTGCCTTCTTGTATGACTTGGTGTAGTTGGGTTTTTGGTATGCCGAAGTCTTTGATGCGCTGTTCCGGGTCGAATTTCATGTTTTCGTAGCGTGTTTTTCCATGGATTATAAGGTGTCGTGCCAGTTGGATGCGTCTGTAGGTTTCGATTGGTGGTTGATGCATGTTTTCTAATGATGTGCCTGAGATTGGTGTGAACGCAAATAGGCTTGGGTAGACGCCTGAATCTGTGCACTGCTGAATGGCATGGATTATTTCTTTTTCTGTTTCTCCTAAGCCTACGATGAGGTGTGTGTAGACTTGGTTTTTGCCGAAGATTTCAACGGCTTCTTTTAGGGCTTGGTGTTGTTGTTTCCAGTGGTAGGGGCTTTGTGTTTCTGCGCCTTTGACTTTGTTGAAGAGTTGTTCTGTGGCTGCGTCTAATGCTATGCTGATGCGGTCTGCGCGTGCCTCCGCTAATTCCTTGAACTGTGCCTTAGTGAATGGTGGGCAGGATAGGGAAATTGGCACGTTTGAGCTTGAATGAATCAGTCTTGTGAGGTGTGTTAGGTCTTTGTGGACTGTGGGATAGTTTAATGCTTGGATGCACACGCGTTTCACTGTGCCTCTCTCTGCTGATGATGCTATTTTTTCTATGACCTGCGTGGTCTGGAAAGGTGGCCATGTTACGCGTGCCAGCATGTCAGCTCGGCTTGAGCTTGTTCTGGCTTGGGGGCAGAAGCCGCAGTTGGCGAGGCATTTTCCCTCTCGGTAAGTGAGCATGTAGATTGTTGTGGGCGGTGCGTCCAGCTTGCCTTTTAGCAGTCCGAGTACTATGGCGGAGCCTACTGAAACTCGGATTTTCTCTGGCACATCCTGTTCAGTGCTCATGTTCGCTTTTTTTCTTGATTGGAGCAAGTCTTGGTCATTCTAAGAACTAGACGTTGATTTCTCCTTAAATTATTAATGCAACCATAAGGTTACCTTAATTTCCTCTACAAGTTGAAAACTGAAACGAATGGATGCTAGTCCTTTTTCTCTGATTTCGGTGTTCCTATCCACCTTGGAGTTCTATTCATGTATTCTCGGTAGGCAGTACCATAATGTCCAAGGGTTTGAGCTTCTTCCATCTTTATGAAATATGCGGCTCCACCTCCAATTATGATGGGAAACAACAAGAAAACCCATGAAGCCGAAGCTATACTTACACCCAAAAGAACCAAAACTTCAGTAACATAACCAGGATGTCTTGAAAAACGATAGAGCCCTCTGGTAACCAGTTCGCCAGCTGGGGTATTAGCCCAATTCACCACAGTTACCATGCTCCCAACTAATCCTATTAGCGTAATTGGAAGACCTACGTAGAACCATATCGTACCTAATTTTAGCGGTAGGAAAACAGAGTACATCACGGCTACAAAATAAATAAGCTTGGAAAAAAGGCAAAATGAAAGCTTAGTCTTGGACAGACGCATACCTGCTGCGGGTGCACGTTTCTTTGTCATCACGAGAAGCCAAAGAAGGATAAGTAATAAAGAGGGAACCATGAAAATCCAGGCGTTCCACAAGCCTAACTCAAATTCTGGTACAAGTGACATAATTTCTCTCCTTAACAATGCATTCCTCATGTAAGGAGCCTTTCTCCTTAAATTATTAATGCGACTTGAAATGATTAATGGTTCTGAAGGAGAGGTTATGGTAGAGAAATCCAAGAAGACCTTGGTATTCGCGTTTGTGATCCTACTGATCGCGGTTTGGTTAATCTTGTTTAGGAGTGTATGGGATTTTGTTGCTCGTCTATTATTAGCCAGTGCTGTTGTTCTAACTGTGTGGGGTTTGCTGAAAAAGGAGAAAGGCAGGCTGAACCTAGCAATTACGCTTTTGGCTTTGCTTGGAGTAGCTTGGTTGGTCTGGGCAGAGAATGTTTCTATCCTTCATGTTCTTCCGCTACTTGTGTTTGCGGTTCTTGCTGTCAGGTGGATCTTAAGGGATGAAGCGAAACCTGCGAGGCTTTTGGGGTTTTTCATTAAAACTTTCACTCTGTTCTTGATAGGGACGGGTTTTGCTTACTTCATTGTTTGGCTGGGCGTTGTAGCGCCACATACTTATAGTGTCTACCCAGTTAACGCCTTATTTGAGATGGGAGTGGTTTTCATCTATCCCATCGCTCTCTTGCTTGAAGCCATATCCATAGTAGTCTATGGGATATTCAGGATAAAATTGAAGCCCTGGGAGATCTTCCTTTCAAGTTGGTATGTATCCATCGTTGGTTCAATCTTTCTGGTTTTCGCTATGTGGATGCCACGCACGCCAGCGTCCCCATATTCTTCCCTTGCTAGTGCTATTGGTGTATTTCTGGGTCTTTTGTTTGGGGCTCTTCTCATCGCAGGCATTATCGCAGGCATCACTACCATTGTCTATGTAACACTTAAGGGACCGAGAGGGGAACCTCCTCCATAATGCCATAGTTTTCATTGAACACGAATACCTAGCACAGACGTTGGTTTCATTTTTCTCTCGGTCTTGTCTCTGCGCTTCAGTGAAAGCAAGCCATACATTGTTTATGATGACCCAAGGAGTAGGTTAATAATGCTGCCTTAATATTTACTCAACATTTCACAGGCGTGCATTTGCTCATGACCCAGACTTGGAGAGATAAGCTTCAGAGTGTGCTTAAGGCTGATGATAAGGCGCTTGAGCAATGGTTGGCTGAGGCGCGTGAGGTTAGTTGGAGGAGTTTTGGTAGGCGGATTCGGTTTTATGCGCCGAGCTTCATGTATTACCGGTCTGAGCGTTTTTGTTCATCGCCCTCGGCGTTTCCTTCCATATCTGTGACAGGCTCTTCTTGCGCGTTGAAGTGTAAGCATTGTGGCGGCAAGGTTTTGAACACGATGTTGCCTGCGCTGTCGCCTCAGCGCCTTGTTGAAGTGTGTAAGGATGTTAAGGCGAAGGGTGGCTCGGGCTGTCTCATTAGCGGTGGCTGCTTGCCTGATGGTTCTGTTCCTTTGGAGCGGTTTGTTGACGCGATTGCTGAGGTGAAGAAAACTCTCGGCTTGACTGTTGTGGTGCACACAGGCGTCATTGACAGTGAGTTGGCTGGGCGGCTTGCGGATGCGGGTGTGGACGCGGCTTTAATTGACATTATTGGTTCGGATGAGACGATTCGGGAGATTTATCAGCTCAATGTTTCTGTGGCTGATTATGACAGATCATTGCGAGTGTTGCATGAGTCTGGGATTCCGTTGGTGCCTCACGTGCTTGTAGGCTTGCATTATGGCAGGTTGAAGGGCGAGTTTGAAGCCTTAGAGATGATTGCCAAATATTCGCCCAGCGCTGTCATAGTAATTGCTCTTATGCCGATTCATGGCACCATGATGGAAACAGCCACGCCGCCCAAGCCCGCAGATGTTGCCAGAGTGTTGGTTGCTTCGCGTTTGATGTTGCCTAAAACTCCCTTGGTATTGGGCTGCATGAGACCAAAAGGAAAACACAAAACAGAAACAGACATGATGGCTGTCAAAGCTGGAGTAAACGCCATAGCCTTTCCAGCCGAACAAGCCATAAAACTAGCAGAATCCATGCACATGGAAACATCGTTCTCATCACTCTGCTGCTCCCAAATATTCGACGACCTGAAACGCAATATTTGGATGATCTAATGTTCTGAAGAAGTGGGCCGGCAAGACTATTAAGAATGCCAATGCCTGTGCATAGAATTTCTATCCACACACACACTTCTTGCGACGACGAAGCGCGCGCGGCTCGAGACAAGTCGTGATAAGATTTAATTTGGCTTTTAACTCAATAATCGAGTGCGAGATGTTTGACATGCAGTCTTCAATAAGTTTGAAGCATTTTTTGATATTTTCACTGCTTCTGGTTGTAGTAGTAGGAGCTGGAGTTGCAGCTGGAATTGTTTGGACAATGCAGAGAATTGACATCCACAAACAGTGGGCCTCAATGGTTCGAGAGGGAGCCCGCTTCAGCAACCACATCGAGTCTGCTTCAGGCCTACTGCCAATTGATTCCGAACTTGACACAACTCGCAAGAGATGCCTCATAAACGAGCTGGACTACTCAGACGTCTCGCTGGGGCTGCTCATTAGATTGGACGAAGAACACGAGATTCAGTTAATGACCATCCGGGAGATGGTAGGGACCCTGAGATATATCGCGGCGTACTTCTCAACAATAAACGTCTCCAGCGTAGAAAGCTTGGGAAAAACAATCTACGACGTCGGAGTGCAAGTGAACAGAGCATACTCTAATATCATCAATTACGCCAGCATCGACGGCATCAACGGTCCACCCTTCTGGTACTCTGGACCTTCACCTCCGGATGAAGCTATACTGGGTGAAGCAGTTAGCTCAGCCGTCCGAGCGCAGAAGATGCTACCAACAACGTAAACATCCGCTTAATTAGGACCCTTACACAATTACGATTCTATGTTCGGCACATTTGCTTACGTGGGACATGCGCGCTAACCCATAATTGGTTGTCCTTTCCCCGTTGTCCATTAACGTCTCCGTTGGGTTTGGGATAGAATTTCTATCCCCTCCTCCTGTTTTTTTTCCTCCGTCCCTTCGCATTGTCGGCATTCGCTTGCGCTCATGCCTTCACCACGCGCGCCTCTCGGTTGAGCGTGGTTAATCTTATAGATAGAAAAAAATTTGATTCAAAATTAATAATGCTTGCAGAGCTTTTACTTTTGTAAAATCTTCTTGTTTTGCATAACCATGAGCTGAAGAATGTCGTGCTAAATCAATTTTTCCAGTTAATAGGTCGAATTTTTGAAAAATGTCTTTATCTAAATATTCATAAAAATATTCAGGAAATCCAAGAGAATCTTCAGAAGAGAATCTATTTTGAGCTTTATTTCGGATATATTCCTTTAATTCTTTAAAGCTAGGTTTTCTACCATGTTCCTTAAAAAATTCCAAACCTATAATTCCTTCTATCTGAGGATAAAGTGTATTTATACAATTAATATAACCTGAATTGCTGCCTTGCAAGAAGGCTGATATTCCTGCTTCTAATAATTTTCGCTTACCCTGAAATTGCTTTCTAGACCACCAAGACTTTGTCATATTATTAATTCTGCCTTCATCAAATCTCTCTAAGAAATCATCAATTTGGTCTAACCATTGACGTGAGTATAAGTTTGATAGTTCTTGGTAATCAGCGCCAATTAATTCGATAAATGGGAACCATCCATCGGAAAGCATTTTTGGATATAATTCGCTATTCTTAATTAATTCATATTCATCTTCAAACAATAGAAATCGATAGGCATAGCCTAATTCATGACTGATTTGGGATAAATCTAACTCAATCCCTCTGGCAAGATTAGGATTTGCAGAAAAATTAAAATATAGACCGAATTTCCAACCCACCCTCATACAAAAAATGATTGCATCAGTTTTGGAAATTTCGATACTAGGAAATTCTAGGGCCACTATATCGGCAATATCGTTTTTTTTCACTAATTGTCCAGGTATCAATTCCCCTTTTGAGATACATCGCAGCACTCGTTCAAAATCATTAACATAAACATCCGCACTCTTGTTTTTATGACGTAGTATTAAGAATCGATTACATTCTTCCAATTGAATAAATGATTGCAGAAAAATATCATAAATGTCCCTGATGCCAATGAAAAATAATTTTTCATTTGATGTGATGAAACCTTTCACTGCGACTTTAACCTTATCTCCTTTCCGTGCAGCAGTCAGAGAAAAACCGGTGATGTCTTCTGTATTTTCAATTCTATGATGAGTCATTGAACAACGATAGATTGAAAATTATATATTACTTTTTCGAGCGATTACGCGCGCGCCCTTAGCTAGTTAGAAAGGGCAACAGCTTTCTGGCAATCTTTAAGCTCGTAGACTAGTAGGAACCTTTCGCATACCTTCTTAGAAGGAATGCGTATCCGCATATAATCACCCTAGGGCAACGAGCCTAGGGTTCCAAGTCGGTCTTTCATTTCTCAGGTACGCGGCGCAGACCGTCTACTTCCTGAACCGACCCTTGAAGAAGAGGTCATTACTTGTTCTAAGCGGAAATTAATGACACATGAAAACAGAAACCCATCCTCTAGCATTCAAGATGTTGTTGTAGCAGACCCTTCAACGTCAACAACAACTCCAACACCTTTCTCTGTACACTAGCACTTGTTGATGACACTAAGAGCAGTTGGGCATCAACACTCACACAGCCAGCCGCCCATCAACATAGAAGTAGTAGTCAACGTACACACGGCTCGGACTACTACTTCTGAGTAAAGCCAGCTCGGTGTTATTACAATCTCTTAGCGAAAGTTAACGACTCATGAAAATTCAGACCGCTCACAAACAGTCTACGCTTCCATGTTCAACTGCAACTGTCCAAACCTGCCCGCAGGCATGCTGGGCGTTGATGTCACTCGGAACACTCTGACGACGATGTCCATACAGCTTCAGCCAAAAAGCGCGCTGCAACTCGTAGAAGACGGGCTTAAGGGAATCTCTCCTTCTTCTTGCACACAGTCGTCACAGCCACAGCCACAACATACTCAAAAGCCACGCATACCAACATTAAACGTCACGCATAACAACATAGAACGTCACGCAAGAACACCACCAAACAGCCCCAAGAAGGCCATACAGAACCCGCAACAGCGCCTAGAACGCACCAGAAAAGTCTAACTTTCACCGCAAAAAAATTTTTCTGCACTCAACGTACTAGCCCCTAACCGCTAAACGCGCGCTCCAAGAAAAGTGCATCCTTGTTATGCTACAGTTCGTGGTTGCGCTTGCCTACACGGCTTCCCTTAATACTTGTCCAAGCCCAGCTATTTGATAAACGTAATGCAAGTGAATCATCTTCTTAATAGTCTGCGCAAGCCGTCCTTCCAGCTTTACTCCGGAAATTCTCCCAATGCCGTATCTCTCACCTACAGCCAAGATTAACCCACTAAACTTCGGAACGTAAATTGTCTTTTCGCCTTCAGTCACATCAGCATACAAATTCTTAGCCACAACTTCAGCTTGCTGCAAGGCAACTTCAATACACTGCGGAAGAACATCCCCAGTTCTAGAATCAACCACAAGAGCACAATCACCGACCACGTAGATGCCTGGAAACCCAACAGCCTCGCAAAACTCGCTAATCACCACCCTACCATCCTTTCCAGTCTTCAACCCACTCCTACTGGCTACCCGAGAGCTCTGAATCCCACCAGCCCAAACAAAAAGAGAACACTCAACTTGGCTACCATCATTCAAAACAATAGCATCTGGCTTGGCCTCGACAATGAATTTGCCGAAGATGAATTTCACTCCCATCTCGGCCAAGACTTCAGTCACCTTTCGAGAAAACTCTGGAATACCCCACAATGGAAGCAAGGCTTCAGCCCCTTCAATAATGGTGACGCAGCATTCTAGCTCATCCGCGATTTCAGCTGCCAACTCGACACCCGTAAAGCCTCCACCGCCAACCACAATCTTCGGGTTCTCCTCCTGCGCCACAACCTTCTTCAAGGCATCCCTAATCTGCGCAGCTGCCTCAACCGAACTAACACAAAAAGAATGTTTCTCAACCCCCTTAATATGATAGTAGCTCGGTTCACTCCCAAGCGCAACCACAAGCTCATAGTAAGGCACATCGCCTTTATCGGTCTTCACCACCTTTTTCGCCAAGTCAATTGCATACACGCTTGCCTGAAAAAAACGAATCTTACGCCTCTCCAACAACTCACTCAAAGGTATCGTAATATCAGAAACTTTCTTAACACTCGTGACAACTTCATAGGCAAGATGCAAATACCGATGATAATCATTACGATCAACAAGCACAATCTCAACATCCTCCAAATGCCCGGCTTTCTCCTCCAGTTTGACCGCCGTCAACAAACCGCCATACCCAGCTCCAAGAATTACCAACGGCTTCATAAAAAATCGAACCAACCAAAAAACACGATACTTTCCTGAACTTATATGCATTGTTTTAAACCTTTATGGTCTGAAGTGGGCGATGAATATGAGTTTGCTTGATGAAATCGTGGCGTGTCCAGAAGTAGTTCACAAACCACGCGGCACAGACCATCTACTTCCTGAACCGACCCCTGAAGAAGATATCATTACTTGTTCTAAGCGGAAATTAATAACACATGAACAAGAAACCAGCTCCGGCAAACCGCGTCGGTGTTATTACTATTTCTAAGCGGGAGTTAATAACACATGAAAACAGAAACCCGCCTCCGTATTCCTGCAGTCAACATTCACGATGCACAAACAATCTGGGTTTGCTTGTTCAACTACAACTGTTCAAGCAGCCCCAGCCACTATTCAGGATGACATCGTCATTAGGAACAGTTCTGACGACGACGCGCACACAGCTTCAGCCGCACAACGCACCTGCAACATGGTAGAAGAAGGCTAAAGGGAACTAGCGCCTTCTTCTATTGAAATTTCATTTCCCGCAGAGCCACTTAACATACGCAAACGTCACGCTTACCAACATGAAACGTCACGCTTACCAACATTGAACGTCACGCTAAAACACGAGTCAACAGCGCCAGAAACACCATTCAGAACCAGCAACAGACGGCAGAACACAAACTGAAAAGTAGAACTTTCACCGCGTAAAAAATTTTTCAGCACTCAACGTATTAGCCTCTAGCCGCTAACCAATGCAGAACGCCCACACACTTTCTTCTAGTAGCCTATGATCAATGATTCAGTAGACAACACGCCCGGCACAGCCCTAATGTTATCCATAATAATCCGCGAAAGCTCCTCCAAACTCGGCGCCTCAACATGCACCACAAGGTCATAACGACCAAAAACACCATAAACATTCCTCACACCTTTAACCTTCAACATATCCTCCTTCGCCGCCTTAGCCGTGTTCAACTGCTCCCCCGTGCCCACCTTCAACAAAATAAACGCCATCACCATACACAATCACCATTTCCGCTCAGAATACAAACTGCACGAATTTAACAGTTACTACTCCATCCATAAACGCAGTCGCTCACACAACAGATGACTTAATAACTTGCATGAACCTAGGAAGCAGATAAGAACATCACAGCGAAAATCGCTTCTGCCGAGAGAGAAAAAACCATGGTCTGCACAGTCCACCTAACCGAAAAACCCACATTAAACGACCCCATCCTAATCGAAGGCTTACCCGGCATCGGATTCGTCGCCAACATAGCCGCACTACACCTCATAAACGAGCTAAACGCTCCGTTATTCGGCGAAATCCACTCCTCAAGCTTCCAAGACCTAGCCATCACATCAGGCAACGGCAAAGCAAGATTCCCAACAAACGAACTATACTACCACAAAGCCAAAAACAACGAAGAACGCGACCTCATCATACTCTACGGAAACACCCAAGCCCTAACCACAACAGGACAATACGAACTCGCAGGAAAAACCCTAGACACAGCCAAAGACCTAAACTGCCACTACGTCATCACACTAGGAGGCCTAAGACGCGAAGAAAAAATCACCAAACCACCAAAACTCTACTGCGCCGCCTCAGACCCAGAGGCCTTAAAGGACGCACTCAACATAGGCGCAGAAATCATCGAAGGCCAAATCTTCGGCATAGCAGGACTACTCATAGGCCTAAGCCCACTATGGAACATACACGGCTTCTGCCTCCTCGCAGAAACACCCGGCTTCCACGCAGACGCCACAGCCGCCCGCGAAGTCCTCACAGCAATCAACAAAATGCTACACCTACAAGCAGACATGACTCATCTCGACAAAGCAGTCGAAAGCACACGCGAAATCCTCAAATCCTTTGGACTACTATCCCAAACCACAGAAGAAAAAAGAAAAGAGGAACCTTCCGGCTGGCGCATCTAACTTTGACCCTTGATTTCACTGAGAAACTGCGAATGCACTTTTTGAACCCTTTCAGCCGCAGGCCCTGAACCTTCAACAACACCTTTCTCAGTCACCTTGATTTTGTCCATAACCCAAATGAACCCCTTGTCCTCATACAATTTGACCAGCGTGGGAAACACCTTCTCCAACCGATCAGCCAACGCCCTTAGATTAAACGGCTTCTCAATCGCCAGAATCTGAGCCACAACAGAACCATTCAGAATAGCGCGATGAATCACCACTCCCTTCTCATCCTTAGCCTCAGCCAAACAAAGACTCAAATTATCCGGATTAATTCCCACCAAACTACCCACATATGATTTGCCATCTACAGTAACCACGGAAACAACCTTATCAACCAAAGCGCCAACCTCAGTGACGAACTTCCTCTGAGACACCGACAACAGCTTTCACCTTTCCGCACTAATTCACCCTCGACCATTAAAAGACTTTTCACCCCAACCCACGTAGCAACTTTTTTATCCCAATTAAACATAAACAAGCCACCATGACTCCACTAGGTCTTTTCCGAAAAAAGGAAAAGCAACCAACAGAGACGGCGAAAGAGAGACAAGCAGCAACGTTATCAACAGAGAGAACCTTGCTCGACGAACTCTGCAACGGCAACAAGGAACTCTACGAAGCAATGAGCAGAACACTTCTCCTGAACCCAGAAACCACAGTGAAAGAAGGAACCGACTTCCACGCGGAAAAAGGACAGCAATACGAAGAGGACCAAAAACTCAGAAACGCCCGAATCGAGTATCAAGTGGCTGGTCAAATAGCCCTCTATGAAGGAAAACTGCAACAAGTCCAGAAATTCTTCAAGAAAGCCGCCGAAGTCGAACCCGACTACGAATTCAAAAGAGCTTTCGAATACTTTGGCAAAAAAGAAAACGCTGAACGAGCAATTTCTGTGGCACGGGAATTCTACAAGAAAACGGGGAAAAGAGCATAGTATGAGGCGAGTTTAAAGCTCTCAGCTTCTGCCGTCCACGCCCGGAGCCAAACCCGTACATTAACTTTTAAAACTGCCTCCAAGAGAAAAGAGTCTAGACTGACCACGCAGATTCGAGCTGTGCAAAATGAAAACCACACACTTAGCGGTTCTTGACGATAAAGACGCAATATTGGCTCTTGACCCCCAATGCTCGTTCAAGGACGAGTTAGAGTTTGCCCAAAACATGAAAAAAGCCGTAAAAAATATCAAAAACTTCAAGATGCCAAATAAGGTTGAAGTCGGCAGAAGCGTCATTGACTATTCGAGAAACGTGAACAAGGTGGTCTTTGCTGGCATGGGCGGCTCCGCGATTGCAGGCGATCTAACTCGAGACTGGCTTAACGCTGACGTAACTGTGCCAATGGAATCTGTACGAGGTTACCACCTTCCAAGATACGCTGATGACGAAACACTGACTTTCCTGATTAGCTTTTCGGGCAGCACTGAAGAAACGTTGAGTTGCATGTTGGATGCATTGAACAAGGGCTGTGTCATTGTTTCAATTTCTTCAGATGGAGCTCTAGCACGAGTTAACAAAGCTCTCGGTCTGCCAGTAATCGGATTGCCAAAGATGGCCGCTGCCCGCGTCTCATTTCCATATCTATTTGCTCCAATTCCCTACGTCTTAGCTAGGTTCAAGATCTTACCTTACGACAAAGTTAACAAAGAAGTGGCGGCAGCCACACGTATGGTTGAAAGGTTGACCAAGGAGTACACGATCGAATCTCGGATTGAGAGAAACTCTGCAAAGAAAGCAGCTCTACAGATTTTCGGAACAATTCCTGTAATTTATGCTCACGGACCGTATCGTAGCGTGGGCTTGCGTTTCAAGACGCAAGTGAACGAGAATTGCAAGCTACCAGCCAGATGTGACGTTTTTCCTGAGTTGAATCATAATGAAATCATGAGTTGGGAAGCATCGTCGAAGATTCTCAAGCACTACACATTAGTTTTGTTACGAAGTGAAGATGAACCCAAAGAAGTGAGTACGCGCATCGAGACATTGAAAGCAAGGTTCTTTGAAAAAAGGGCCAAGAGCGTTCTTGAAATCTGGGCCCAAGGCGAAAACCTGTTGACTAGGATGTTCTATTTGCTTTTCACCGCTGATATGATAAGTCTCTACCTTTCTGTACTGCATCGCAGAGACCCGATAGCCTCGGAGACCTTCAAGATTCTCAAATATGAGGTTACTGAGCGTCTTCGAACTCTAGACAGGTTGGAACAAAGGATTCTGAAGTTCGTAGGCGGTTAGTTGTCTACGTTCTTTCTTGGCAGAATTCGATCAGCTTAGGTAGGGTAGGATGCTCTGCCTTTGGGCTGGAGACATAATAAGCTGCAACTGCGTTGGCCAATGTCAGTCTACACGAGTCTGGAAGTTTGAGTACATCGCCGTAGATGTTGCCTGCGTTCCATGAGTCTCCCGCACCTGTAGATCGCAGTCCTTTAACTGGAAAAGCGGGCACCATAACCTCGTTATCTTTTACAAAAGACCCTGAGAAGGCCGTGGTGTGAAGATCTACACGAATTGTTAAATTCTTTGATAGGATCCGGGCACACTCCTTTGCCATTTCATGGTGATCGAGCTTGCGTCTTAATCGTCTGACTCTTTTGTCTAAGTGGCTGGCGTATTGAAAGGCCTCGTTTTCGTTCACGCTTAACACGTCTGACAGGCGAGCTTGGAGCACGTTTCTCAGAAGTCTGGGTATGTTCTCTTTGTTGGGGGTAGGGTCACCTGAGTCGAAGTACGTTTTTGCCTTTCCCTTTTCTTTGACATATCTGAAAACGATCTGTGCGAGTTCGGTGCCCCATTTACGAGTGGCAGCCCAATTGAACACGGCCACATAGTCAGCTTCCCTGAGCAGTTTGAAGTCCCTTTCGGCAAGATTCTTGGGACCAAAATCAGGCAAAGAACCCAAGTCGCCCATCATAATGTTAACTCTTTCTTTCTCATGCGTGATTTCAATGGCTGTAGTTAAACCCACTTCTCCATCGTCTTTTATGTAGGAAAGGTCTGCGCCCAAGGCTCTCAAGTAGAACTTGAGGAGGTGAAATCCAAATGTGTCCGTTGTTATGATCGGATAGACCTTGGCGCCTAGAGATGCTAAGCCTGCGGCAGTATTGGCCGCGTTTCCGCCTCTCAATTCCATCTGTTTGATTCCGTGTATGTTTCCGCCTCTCCTCTCAGCGACTTCAGCCACTGCTGATGAGAACTCTTCTGAACTGCCCTGATATGTAACGAAGCGGTCGATGAAGAAATCGGGCATGACGACAACCTTGAACTCGTAGGGTCTTGCCCGTTTCAGAACGCGAAGAAGATCGTTTACAAGCCATGAGAGCAATTTGTTCACCTTCTCTCAGCGTTGTTCATCAATTGTTATGGGAAAGTCTTAACCATCGTAGTCCTAATGAAACTTTAGTATGTCGAGGTAGAGTTGAACGTTTTGGAGAAGCCGCGGAAAGTGCATTAGACCATCTTAGATGCATGGATCCACATCGAATAGAATGGATAACGTCACATGGGTGGGGGTCAGATAGAAAGATCTGTTCGATTGGCGCTACTATTATAACAGCCCATGGGGCTAACAGATTGGCGGGCGGATCTTGGGCGGGTATAGAGAGTTTGACCTGAACCTCTACCGAAGCCTAGCCCGGATAGGGCGCAAGCCTCCTAAACACCGAAGAGAGCTTGTGGTCGTGGGTTCAAATCCCACCCCGCCCGCTTCTAAGAATCAATAGAAGATAATTCCAAAAACGTTTTAAACCATAGGAGACAATATCGCAAAGCCTCTGTAACTTCTGTTTGTGAATGGAAGGCTAGCAGAGCTGAAGAGAGAGAAAGGAGTAAAAGAAGATTCGAAAACCTTCTTTTCCTAACCTTCCATTCACGAGTTGTATATAAGACAGCAAACAGCCTTAAAAGACTTTTTGTAATTCACCATAAGGAGTAGGGCTGCTTGTTAAAAATAAAACGTTGACTTTGCTCTTTCTCAGGGGGTTTTCGCTTTAAGTTGTATGGGCATGATTCTTGTTAGTTTGTCAACGGTCCCTGATGCTTCGTATGTCCATTGGCCGTTGTTGAAGAACTCGTATGAGACCGTTTGACGCTTGAATGATCCTACGTCCAATGATACATAGAAAAAGTCTTCAATAATCCCTTCAACGGCTAGACGATTCAACAATTCGACAAAGTGGGAAAATTCAACCTTGGGAATGTAGAAATGGACAACAAGCGAGTTCTTTCCTATAACTTTGGCGCGGTTAATCACAAAGGGTTTGTCAATCAAAGAGTTGGCAAACTTGGCCATCGCTTTCTCATCGGCGAAATCAAAAACAAACGCGCAAAGATCCGACACCTGTAACGGATATGGAAAGATCGCAACTTCGTATTCAGTGACCAAGTTCCGTCTAAGAACATGCTGTAGGAAGCGATGTCTCACTGCCTGAGGCGTAATCTTGGTCACCTTCGCAAGTTCAGTGAAGTCCTGAAGTCCATCTTTCTCCAGCTCCTTTAGAATGAGCAGATCGATGTAGTCCACTTCGATTTCGTAGGACTTTGGGTCAATGAGGCGCTCAGGAAGCTCTGATGATGAGGTCAGGATTTCGTTCTGCCACTCGTTCCAGGCAAAGTTCCAGGCTTTGCGTTTAAAGTCAAACCACGTGAAGTTTGGAGCGACTTCGAAGATGTTCGTTGTCCACAAAAGCACATAGTTTGAGATAACGCCCAGTTGTCTGGCTTTCTCCAGATACTCTTCGAGCGCTGCCTTGTATTCGAAGGGAAAAGAGAAGACCGCATAGACTCCATTGAATCTTCCATAACAATGCGCTGTGTATGTCCAGTAACCGGCATTTTCAACAGCCTTCAGCAAGGCTTCAATATGCCCTCGGTTTGTGGCGGCAATTAGTACTGCTTTCATCAAACCGAGCTTATGTGAGTTGATCTTGGCTTTGATCTTGAGAAAGTCTTCTTTCATCAGTTTCTTGATGCGGAACGTTACTGTTGTGGGTGGAAGACCGATTTTCTTGGCCAACGCCAATAAGTTGCGTGGATCGTTCTTACCTAAGGCTTCGATGATTTTTGCGTTGACAGGGTCAAGTGTCTTCATGTAGTGGAGCATCCACTCGTAGTCTTCAAGCCGGCTTATAGACAGTCTCCCTCCCAGTCTATGGTTTGTGCGCTGCTTTTTTCTTTGATTAAGGTCTCATTTATTGTGGTTGTTTGGCTTAGGGTCGTCGATTGGATCGCCCATTATGTGAAAAGCCTGTGTCACAGTCTGCGTGAGCTTTGGACCTTCGAATGAGGTCTTTGTTTCCAATTGGAGCGTCATGTCCGAAAGTAGTGCAAAGCCGATGCTCGAACCCACAGCGAGTACTACAATGCACATCAAGACGAAGGGTGCTATTTTCGTCCTTTTACACCTCCGGGCTTATCTAAAGATTATGTCGAGGTCCTATTTTTGTTTTCTGCAACTGGACTCCATTGTGTTGCAAAAATAGCAAAAAGAGGCTTGTATCCTCACTGTGTAGTTAATATTAATAGAACCGCGTTGCTTAGAGTGCTCTAATGGAGCGTTTATGTTGTGGGAGTTGCGCAGTCAGGCTCTTCAGTCAAGTCTTTTGCCTTCGCCATGTACAGCCTAGTTGCCATCACTATTGTGGCTTCCTTTGTGTTCGTTCATCTCATGGGCTATGGTTTTTTCTTTTTCACGCCAGAAGGGTTGGCCTTGGGCATGCGGTCATTTCCTTTTCCTATATTGGTCCTTTTTCTTGTGGGGTTCTATACGCCGTTTCCGTTGCGTGTGGGCTCGGTTTTTTCGGTTATTTGGATAATCTATGTGATATGCTTCTTGGCTGCTTGGAAGTGGAGACAGAGTTTTCATGACGTTTTGAAGAGATCCGTGTCTGGCAGGGTTCAAGATGCCTTCGATAATTTCTTGTTTGCCATGCCTTTGCTTTCTAGCATGTGTTTGACTGCGGCTTTGGCAATTATTCTTTCACAGAGCGCTGTTGGCGTAGAGACTGGAGAGCCGCAGTTACCTCCAAATGCACATGAGGCTTTTCTGAATTTGGCTTATGCGCCTTTGATTGAAGAACTGGCGTTTAGGCTTGTTCCTATTGGTTTGCTAATAGTGTTTTATGTGTTTCTGGCTGGGCGAAACGTTGGAACTTTGTCTGCAGTGAGAGGCCGCTTGAGGCTCGTTGTCTTTGCCTTCATCTACCCTGAGGGAGCTAAGAGAATGGCTGGATTACGTAATGTGGGTGAACATGGAGTGTGGAGGGGGATTAGTCCACTGGAATGGGCCATGATTGTGGCTGCGTCAGCGATTTTCGGGTTGGCTCATGTGCTCTCCCCGGTTGGTTGGGAGGTGGGCAAGATTACGTCGACATTTGTCCAAGGGGTCTTTTTTGCGGTTACATATATTGCGTATGGTTTCGAGGCGCCGATTCTCTTGCACTGGTATTTCAACTATTACTTTTATTTCTTTGATCCGAAAGTTGCTGCGAATTTTTTTCCAGCTACAATGGACTTGTTGTTGGTTTTTGAAACCCTCATTCTTGTTTTGGGCGTATTAGGCTGGGTGGCGTTTGCGGCTGAAGGGTTCCGACGATTGCGGACTAGAAAAAGGTCTGTGGAACAGCTGTCTATTCAGCCTATTTCTGCTGCGCAATCTCTGTGATGAGTTCTTCGGTTGAGGTTGTTTTTTGTTCTCTTTTTTTCATGTTTCTCAATGTAACTGTGCCTTTCTTAGCCTCTTCTTGTCCTATGAGAACTGAGTAGTGGAAGCCTTTTCGGTCGGCGTCTGATAGAGCCTTTGAGACTGTGCGTCGCATGAGTTCAATTTCTGCTGGTATTCCTGCTTGTCTGAGAGTTGAAGTGATTCTGTAGGCTTGTGTCAGCGTTTCCTCTTTTAGTGGGATGACAGCGACACGTTTTGTGTCCGGTGGGCTTAGGAGAGCATTTTGTTTGTCTGTGGCTAAGACTATGCGGTCTATTCCAAGTGCCACTCCAACTGCAGGTGTGGGTTGGCCGCCGAATAATTCGATGAGTGTGTCGTAGCGTCCTCCGCCTCCGAGGGCTAGGCCTGCTCGTTCCAGTTCTGGTATGTAGGTTTCGAAGATCATTCCGGTGTAGTATTCTAGGCCGCGGGCGAAGCCTGCGTCGATTAGGATGTCGGATTTTTTGCCGCTGTTTTTGAGTAGTTCGGTTATTTCTTGTAGGTTTTGGGTTGCCTTGCTCGCGGTTTCGTAGTTTTGGACTGTTTTCCGTATTTTTTGTATGGTTTTTGTTGGGTTTTGTCCTTTGGTTTTGATGAGGGCTTTTAGTGTTTGGAGGCATTGTGGTGAGGCTTTGGTGTTTTGTGCTGTTGTTAGGGCTTGGTTCCATTGTTTTTTGTCGAGTTGTTGCATGATTTGGTTTTGTTGGGCTTCGGTTACGCCTTCTTGGCCTAGGATTCCTCTTAGTATGCCTACGTGTCCGATTTTGAGGTAGTGGTTACGTAGTCCGATTGTGTCGAGTAGGTGGCTGGTTAGTGTTATGATTTCTGTGTCTGATTCGTGGTTGGTTGTGCCCATGAGTTCGTAGTTGGCTTGCCAGAATTCGCGGGATCTGCCGAGTTGTGGTTCGTCGTAGCGGTAGAGGCTGCCCATGCAGAAGAGTTTTAGTGGTTTGGGCATGGTTTGCATTTTTGTGGCGACTAGTCGGGCTATTGAGGGTGTGAATTCGGCGCGTAGGGCGATTTTTCTGCCTGCCATGTCGTTGAACTGGTACATTCGGTGTCGGATTTCTTCGCCGGCTTTGGCTGCTAGGAGTTCGTATGATTCTACTATGGGTGTGATGACTTCGTCGTAGCCGTAGAGTTGTGCTATGTCCAGCGTTTTTTGTTCTACGTAGCGCATTTTTTTGGCGTCTTGGGGTAGGTAGTCGTTCATGCCGCGTACGGGTTGGAATTGTGGCAATGTGCTTTCACTCTTGGGGGAGTTGTTTCTTTTTTAGGGTTAGTCGTGATAGGGTGTAGTGTACGACTTCGCCTCTGCGGTTGAGTACGGCGAGTACGAGTTCTTTTTTTTGGGTGTTCGCGGTTTTTAGGGTTTGGGCTAGGTCCTCTAGTGTGATTGGTTGTCCCTCTTGGATGCCGTGTATGAGGTATTTGGCTGTGGCTGTGCCGTATTCGCCGCGTTCGTACATGCGGAAGTCTGTGCCTAGTCCGAAGCCTTCGCGGGTTACGTAGCCTCGGCTGCGTAGGTCGCGGTATATGAGGTATTTTGCCCATGCGTTTGGGTCAGTGGCTTTGTAGTGGTTGAGTAGTTGTTGGAAGGTTAGTGGTTTTTTGGGCTTGGCCTGTTGTACTTGTATTATGTTTTTGCTGGTTAG
The DNA here is from genome assembly GCA_035283685.1 of Candidatus Bathyarchaeia archaeon. Lineage (NCBI taxonomy): Archaea > Thermoproteati > Candidatus Bathyarchaeota > Bathyarchaeia (SeqCode) > Bathyarchaeia archaeon. Next base: position 13,922 of record DATETJ010000004.1, on the reverse strand, counting down.
GTAGAGGGCTTCGTAGTATGCGAGTGCTAGTTTGCTGTTCTGTTTGGTGCCGTAGCCTCGGCTGGTTAATTCGTTAACGTTCTCTGGTGAGGACACGGTTATGTTGTTGTTTTTTAGTGTGGCGGTTATTGGAGGGGGTTCTGGGGGTTTTGAGGGTTCGGGTGTGACTTTGGTTTGTGTCAAGTTTGTGACCCTTTTTTGTTTATGTTATTTAGGCTATTCATGTGTGGTTGGGATTTAAGTTTGCTATGTGCGCGTGAGCGTGTGGAAGGGAGTTGTGGTGTTCTGTGGTTGTTCCAATGTGGGGGTTTCGAGGGAAAGCGTGTGTGGGCGTCGTCGTCAATGTTCTTAGTGACATCATTATCCAGATGGTGGCGGCTGAACTGTCCGGAAGTGCTGGTGTTAGTGTTGACGTTGCCTAAGAAACACTAACATGTGCTATGTTGATGGCGCTGCGGTGAAAGAGATTTTGAAAGAAGAAGGCGGCTTTTCCCTTCAGCCTTCTTCTACCACGCTGTGGCAGTGGCTGTGTGCGCGTCGTCGTCAGAGTGTTCCCAGTGACATCAACGAGTTTGGGCGTTGTTTTTTGGGGTCTGTTTGGGTTCTTGTATGGTGCTCTGGGTTCTGTTTGCGCCCTGTCTTGCGTCAGGTTTGGGCGTGGCTTCGTCAATCATGGCAATGTGGAGTGGGTTTCTGTTTCAGATGTTATTAACTTCCGCTTAGAAACAGTAATAACGCCGAGCTGGTTTCTGCTCAGAAGTAGTAGTCTGCGCCGCGTGTTTGTTGACTACTTCCTTGTTTGGTTGCGGGTTGATCGTCATTTTAATAGTGAACACGCGGGAGTGTACGGTCTCGCAGGAGCAGAAAAGAGCATGGCGACCATACTCTACAATTACGCCGGCAAGAAACAAGGCAGAATGCCGAAACAACTCTTCTTGGAAGGAAAATGAGCGCGCTATTAGGTTTTTTCAATAGCAGCTATGTATAATGAGTCACCGGAATCTATGAATTCCCTGATCTTCCACCCTGTTCCTTTGAGTATCTCTTCCATTTCTTTCTTGGACACTATCAGGTAATCGAACCATCTGCCAACGCATTTCCTGAACCTTATTCTTATTCTCAATTGTCCCGCCATTCTGCCTTTTTCCTTATTGAGCTTGTGATATTCCAGATGGTCAGCAATGTCAGTCTTGTATGTGTCACGAGTGCAGGCAATAATCAATCCGTTCCCAGAAGTCATTTTATGCAGTTTCTTCAGTATTTTTCTAGCCTTTTCAAAACTGCCGAATAATCCAAAATTGCTCCCCAACATGATAACCGTGTCGAAAGAGTTGGGCTTGAAATTCAATTCTTCAATTGGCATAACTCTCGCCTGTTTCAAGCCTCTCAGTTTGCAGACTTTGATCGCAAGAGGAGAGCTGTCAATTCCCAATACGTCAAGACCCATTTTCTGCAGATACAGAGAATGTCTGCCAGCTCCGCAACCGATGTCCAGAACTCTTCCTTTCACAAATTCCACAGCTTTTCTGTCAATTGGATCCCAATTTTCATACTCTGAGAAATAGAGTCTAGGACCCTTTGGGGATGCATTAAAGTAGCCATCATCCCTTTCTACTATCTCAGAAGCTTCTTCGCCCTTGTAGCAAGCCCAAATCTCCTGACCAAACGCATCTTCCTCAGGCTTGAGTTTCTTCATGTCAAATCATTAATCGCATCTTTCCCTGTATCAGTTCTTATGACTTGTGGGGAATATTTGATTGGTTCATGACATCATTTCAACTTGCATTAACAAATCGACTTCTTTGTCGCTTTCGCGCCCGAATAAGCGCTTTATTTTTCGACACGTCTTTCAACGTCCACAATATAGTAAGCTCGCCTATAAGTAAAGACGTGTCGATGTCGCGTCGCTCGCTCGCAAAATTCGAGTAGGTGAATCTCACAAAAATCAAGTAGATGAGCGCGCGCCGTTTTCGAGTAGATGAAAGCTGTGAGAATCACGCAATTATTGGAAAGTTTAATGGATTCTCATTTTTCATGTTCATTAAATCTTCATAGCGCCACGCTTGACTATCAACGTTTCGCTTATCCATCACCAGCCCATAAGAATCATACGTTTCACGTCGGCGCTTCTTATCAGCAAAAAGCAACGCTTTAATTTTCGCCAAATCTAAACGCACGGGCTTGGTTTTCCATCTTCCCTTAGCCAATTTTTGCGCTTCTTTTTGGCGTGTCAAAAGCGTGTGTTTAATGTCGGCGCGCGTGTGCAATTCCTTAACCGAACCATCGAATAATTTTAAGAAATCTTCATAGAAATACATCCACCCATGACGCCCGATAACGGGTTCAGAGCCGTCGAACGGTTTAAGAATGTAATTCTTAGAACGGAAAAACGCCAAATCGCCGCGCCCTTTCGCGTCCATAGATATTGGAATTATGTGTTCGCCGTCGGTTAATTCAAAATATTTAGCGCTCATATCAGATTGACTAAAAACGCTGTCCGTGTCCATAGCCAAAATCGGCATTTCACACTTATCAAAAAGCTTACTCATAACAAAATGGCTATGCGCTAAGACGGTTGAATAAGCAAAAAAGTTGCTTGTGCGCGCAAGTGGATGAGCTTGTCCAAGTTTACCACTTAGAGCGTTCAAAATCGCTTTTGCAAACATATTCTCGTTTACACTAAGTTTGTGATCTAAACGATTAAGCAACAAATCCGCGTAACGATTATGCGCTTGGATGGGTTGAAAGACGGGTTTGTAAGCGTGTGCAACATGCAAGACTTGAGCGTTCGCCGCGCTCAAATCGAAAGTGTGATAAAAACCCGATATGACGCCGTTCGCATAAAAGTTGTTGACGCCGCGCAACGGTAAACCATCCCATCGACTATTCGGAACGTCAAAAACGCCTTCAACCCATCCAAAACGGGTTTCGTTTAAATCAGAATCATCCGAATCAAGCGCTAAATCGCTTGTCCGGCATTCAACAGCGTCCACAATCTCAAGCGCCCGCGTCGCAACTAAACAACACGGATAAAGCGAGCGCACATCATTGTAAACAATGCTAGGCGTAAAGCCGACCGTGAACCCTTCCGACCGTCCCGCATAACAACAACCCTTAACCAAGCGCTCAAGTGGTGGCAAAACGACGGTTTTCTTAACACGCTTCAAACGCTTAGAAAGCGTGAACTCGTCGCGTGCAAGCGTTCCCGCGCTCGCGTGAACCACGGGATTAGCGCCGAAACTTTCATACAACCACTTGACAATTCGGCTTGTGATTACAGCGTCGGCGCGCGCATACTCTATAAACGCTTGATGTTCAGATTCGTTTTGCCACGCCCTAAGCCCAAGCCATGCGGGTTTAGCGAGTTTCGGATAACCGACTACACGCCCACAATCTTCCAAGCGCCGAAGCCCAAAGTTTTGAAGCAACGGACGCGCGTCGTAAACCATCATTTTTGTTGAACCATAAGCGACGCGCCCAATAAGCTGTGAACCACGATATTTGTAAGACACGTGTTTGACGCCTAACCACTCTTCGACACTCGCTAAATCGGGAAGCGCAACGAATGCGAAGCAGTCTTTAACGAATTTATGATTATCAAGCCACACTCTAAGCGCGTCAGCCGATTCTAACACAACACTGTTTTGAATATCACCATTACTGAATTGAACCGACATAACATCTTCGGGCGCGTTTACACGCCCGCTCATTAAAAACTCGGTATCAAGCGCCCAAAAACTTGGATAACGCATTGTGTATAGGTCTAACACATCCATTATAACACCATACCCGAAAAACCGTGTTTTACGCCCAATCCGCGACGCTTTCCGATTTCTGAGCCGTTTTTGCGCTTCCGAAAATGGAGAAAAAAAGGCGTTTTATCTCCATTATCAAATCTTTCCACAATTTCCAATAACGCCGACGTTCGGACGCGTAAAATAGCCTTCTAACGTGTCTTCAAATCTAGTGATGTGTGACGCTTTTTCTAGTAGCGGTTGATGAAGTAAAATCCAGTCACGTCGGCATTTTTCAGAATCGAAAAAATAAAGTGTTGAATTGTGTGGCGTTTGAACGTGCAACCAATAGACTTGTCTTTCGGTTAGTTCGTGTGAGCATTGAGAGCATTTTAAGTGGACATCCATATTTTACACCGCGTCGGTAATTATGAAATCGACAACGACAACTTTTTTGCATTGTTCGGCGTCACGGTCAGGAATGTTGCAAGAAGCGCCGTCGAATCGACATACGCCGTGTGGATTTTGAGATTCGACAAAATCACATGGAACTTTAGGCTGGTCAACGAGCGCAACGCTTACAACCATATTGCCACGCATAATTATGCGCGCGCCGTTGCGTTCGACGATTAAGTTGCCGAAGCCGTGTTCGCCTTTATCAACGGCTCTTAGCACGCCTTCGATTCGCTTTCTAATTCCACGCACTTTTACGCTAACAGTTTTGTTGCGCATTGCATGCATTTTTGTTCACTTTAATAGTGTTGTGTTGCAACGGGCGTGCGGGCGTGCGAAAGAAGCGGTTGACTTTCAAGCGCACGCCTTACACGCCGCCGCATGGTCACTTTTGTCGGATTATCCGACAGATCAACAAGCGAAAAACGGCGCTGTGACATTACGCCGTCTTCGCTCGCTGCCGTGTTGCACGCGCACCCGCTCGTGCGTCACCTTTCCCACGGCGCTCGCTCACGCTCACGCCACGTGCGCTTCATTTCTTCGGTCGGTTCGCAAGCTTCGGGCGCAACTAAACCTTCCACTCGTTGTGTTCTTGCACGTTCGTATTCCTCATGGGCTTTTTGATAGGCAAGTGCGGCTTTACCCAAATCTTCTGCAGTTTTTTTAAGCGGTGTTTTTTCGGGTAGAACGTCATCCAAATTGACAAAACCGAACGGGTTTTCCCTTTTAACCCACGCCCGCTTAAAATATTCTTCACTCATTCCATCCGCACCTTCCACTTCAAACCAATGCGAAACGTGAAGAATCTTTGCTTTTTCGTCTCATAAGAGCCGTTAAACTCTGAGCGGTCAACAGAGTATGCTTTTTCACGCCCGTCATAGTCGTCATGTAACCATTGTTCGAAATCTTCACCTACTTTTCGTTGAATCTCGCAAAAAGCACGACGCACCAAATCACGGATAGGTTCGGCATATTTTGATTGACCGTCTTTGACTGTGGTATTCCACGATACGGCTTCGCCGTTTAACGTGGGAAAAAGGTGTTTCTCAACCAAACCCCATGCGTGTTCAGTTTTCTTTTGTTCTTGAAGTTGCTTGTTTTTTATTTCTGCAAGCCTTCGTGGCATTACAAGTTTTTCTCGCTCTTCGATTTGCTGCTTCAATAATGTTTCGCCAACTTGTTGCGTGTAGCCCTTATTCCGCGCCCATGCAAGCAACGGGTTAAGCGCATCAATCACAGCGTAGAAATTAGACATACTGCGTGGAATAGTTAAATCACGCGCAGCAAGTTCTCGCGCGTCTGATTCAGCTTCCGCAACCATTTCTTTTTCGGACATTATACTTCACATCTATGACGTGTGGGTAAAGCCTTATAAATAGGTTTTGAATCGTATACCTATTGGTGAAACTATTGTCAATGCGCACAAAATACGACCAGCATCATCGACGGTTGAGATTGCTGCAATTACTTAAAGATTCAGAAATGCGTTTCGAAGACTTAGTGAAAACGTCAAAAATTAGTCGCAGAACTCTTAACGAAGACTTGCGGCTTCATATAGCACGTGGTTCTGTTGAAAAAGTAAAACTTTCACATAAGCACGTGGTTTACAGAGCCACAGCAACAACCGAATTTGAGTATAAACTGCACGAAGCCTTCAAAATCCTTTTCGACGCCTTAGCCGATGAGAAACTACTAAAAGACTATGTCAAATCCCAAAAAATCCATGCGTCAAAAGTCTTACAAGATTCTGAAAAATTGCGGAAATTTTTCTTAGAACATTTTGAAAGAGAATCGCATAGAGGCGCTTGGATTTTTAATCTTGCTCAAATTACACACGAATTGTTGATTAAACTTACATACGGCAATGCAATAAAGACAACGAATCTATACATCGGATTGTTCACTAAAGGTAAAAAAAGAATTCTGAACATAAAAGCGCCCGACAAAAAAGAAGTTGATGGGCTATTCGAAACGCTTGAATGAACCCAACGAACCGTCGGATAATCCAACACTTCAACCATGCTTACCGTTCTGAGCGGTTACGTGAACAGAGTGTTCAAAAATCGCTCTCTCAAACGCAAACCGTATAGTGTTCAAGCGTCTAAACAGTTCTTTAGGCATATGATTCTGCACTCTGCATAAGCCTAGAAAAAAATTAGGCTAGGCTCAGAAAAAAGTCGAAGTTTCTAAAGTGGTAGGAGGATTATTTTTCTGCATAGAAGAATATTCTACCATGCTCACAAATGGATAAACAAATATTATTCTGCATCGTAGAACTCAATGGGCACGAAAAATGTTCGATTTCGGACAGTTTGCAATCTATGTTCTCGCTATCATGGTTTTTTTCGTGATTCCAATTCTCCGTCTCCTAGAATTAAAAAGGAAATACGATTTTAGATGTTTCGTTCTTGGCTATTATGTTTGTGTGGTTTTCTTTTACTTGGCTCTTTATGTAATTATAATCGGCAAATTTGAGTTATTGCCCGAAGTAATATCATCTGCTGTTATTGCATTACTAACTCTTGCATTTGTATGGGCTGAGTTGAGCAAAAGACCAGAATTAGAGATGCTAGGTTCTGTTCCTTTAATTCGCCACAGTCAGACTCTTAGTGTCTATAAGGCAGACTATCACGGCACGCTATCAAAACCGTCAACTTTTCTAAGAATAAAAGAAGCAAGTTTTCCGAACACAGATTTGCAATTTAACGAAGGTTTCAGTTTTGCGGTCGACTTGGCAAATATTGGATATGAAGAGATTATGGTTCATGAATATGTTCTTTACATAGACGGAAAGAGACAGAAACCAATCCCGCTTGGGAGACTACCAAATAGTGAAAGGTTGAGATTAACTGCCCAACAGAGACATCCAATAGACATGCCATCTTTACACGTTAAAAGTGTGGGATTTCACAAAATCTCCGTTAAAGCCATAGCAACAACAGAAACTTGCTCAAAAGAAATTTGGTTTTTCATCTCAGAGGATTTTAAGAAACTAAGATATGTTGAAATGTATCCAGTCAAACGTTTATTATCACCATTAATCAAAAACGCACTAAGAGACTCATAGAACAAAAAATAGAGAATTTGTGAGCAGAGAGAACCAACTATCTATCCTCAGTTTTTATGATTCTAATTAGTTCTTTTGGTTCGGCTATAACGTTTCCGCACTTCTGTCAGACCAGTTCATTTCCACATTTTGGGCATTTCCAGCCAGAACGACAGGCACAAGTGAAACAATAACTAGTCCCACACTTAGGACAGTGATGATTTAGCCATTGAATACTGGTTTTACAGTCCTTGCATGGTTCTCCTAAATGCTCCAAGTCCATAAAACCACCTCTAAGAAAGACATTGAATGATTGCTTTTAACACTAGGTCTCAAACTGAAAGGAAAAGAGAAGGCAGAGAAGAATGAAACTGTTTTACCAACGACTTGGCTCTTCTTCAAGTCTCAAGTTGTTACTTTTAAGGAAATCTTCAAGTTTCTCAAATAGACTCTTCTCTAACCGTATGGTCTTCTCAAGCAAGTCTTTTGCCTCTTCAACTAATTGTGGATGCTCTTTTGTTATATTCTGTGTTATTCTTTTGTATCGTTCCTCGGCGTCAGCAGTGTAAGAGGTAGAACGATAATCTGGTTTTAATCCAACATAGTCCCAAATCAAGTCTCGATGCTGGGTTGCCTTTTCATCTTGTTTCTCGGCTAACCCTTCTATCTCTTTTAATCTCTTGTAGAATTCAGCATGTAAAGATAAGAACGAATCAATTTGGCTCATTAAACCTCTAGGGTAAAGTGAAAAATTCATGAATTTGCCGTATTTCTCTAAGTCGATTCTTAGCCTCTTCACTTCATCTTGAGAGTGAAAGAGGGAGTCTCTCCTTACTCTTACATTTAAGAATAATCTGAAAAGGAAATTCTTGTGTAGGTATTCGAGTTTCTTAGATAGAGAGTCTCTAAGTCTTTCCCATACTAACAAAATCACAAGCACCGCAGAAAGGAGACTTGACACTGATGTAGAGAGTGCAGAAGCATCAAAACTCTCTCTGTAGAAATAGAAGCCAACAACGAAAACCATGACTATTGAAAGAACAGGCAGAACTAAGACCAACAAAGTCAACTTAATACTGATGGTTATCATTTCTGAACTTTCCATTCATTATTCTTCTATAGCCAGAGAACACTATTCTTTGGCAACTAATATTTTCCCACATTTCTCACACTTGACATGTTCGCCTTCAAATGACATAGGAATTAGATTAAGCGTCTTACATTGACTGCAAACTACTTTAAGAATCTTCAATTCTTTACTTGTTTTCATATAGAACCCAATTCCCGTAACTTCTAGGAATTTTGATGGGTTTCACGCATGCTTTTCGCCTTCTTATAGATGTGCCTTCAATTGCAGGCTCTATAACGTTTTTGCCAATTTGTCGGAATTTCTGACAGCTTCGCCTAATAACCACGAAAAGATTTTTCTGGTCACAGTTCTTCGCCGAATGGCTTTTGATTCGGCGCATTATGTTTTGCGATATAGTTCTTAGCGCCTAAATATCCCGTTTTCAGCATAATGCGCAAGATTCAACCCCCCGTGGTATGCGTCTATTACGGATATGCGAAAAGCGACATTATTGAACGATTGTCTAAACAAACCTTCGCTGTTGTTGCTCGCGCCGTCGCTGTCGCTTATGGTTTGATCAAAAGAAACAAACACGCACGCCGACAGCGCGCATAAACGAGCTAGTATGTACAAATCAAGACATATAAAAAAAAGAGCGGCGCTAAGCGCCGTTTTCGTTGTTTCCGTTGTCGCCGTTGCCGTTTTCACGAATCATCTTCGCGTATTCCAAGTCGCTTATCAAGTCGAGTTTTTGGTCAAGCGTCAGCGGCGTCTTTCGCTTTTTCATTGTCATTTTTTCGGTCGGAAACTCGCTTAACAGTTGCTCAAGTCTTTCGTCGGCGCGCCGTACGATTTCGGGATTCATCGCAGCGATTAAACCGAGTTTTCGCTCAAGTTTGTCTAAGCGCTTTTCTAACTCGCTTGGTTCGATTGCCGTTGTGATCGCCTTCTTTTCAGTCAATCTTAAGCGCTCGCTGATTCTTAAGAACGACTCTTTCAAATCGACGTCGCTTAAGTATGCAAGCATTGACGGCTCGACGGTTTTACCAGTTAGCATTTTTGCAACATTCACGTCAATACGCAAGTTTGCGCACTCGCTTAAGAATCGCTTGCGGAACGCGTGAAACCTTATTCGTTTTTCCGTCGGGATCACGATACCCGACGCGAGCGCGATTGACTTAAGCATTCTATTGACCGTCACGGCGTCAAGTGCTCGCGCGCTTCCTATGTTGCTAGGGAATAGGTACGGGTTCGCGTCGGTCTTGCGCGTGTCCAAGTATTCTTTAAGCAACGTGACCGTTTCGTCACTTAAGAACGTGCGCGACAATATGCCTTCTTTTTGCGTGATTCGTTGAAACTCAATCGGCGCGTCTTGCGTCAAGTCGGGTAATTCGTCGCGTCTTAAGCTCAGTACGTCGCCGATTCGCCACGCCAAATTTAAGCCAAGTTGAATTATGAGTCGGTCGCGCAAGTTGTCACACGCGCGATACATTGCTTTTATTTGGTCGATTCTTGGCGTGACGTCTTGTGTCGATTGTACGCGCTTCGTTGCTTCGCGTCCTATTTGTACGGGCATTGCATAGAATTTGAAAATCGCTTTTATCGCGCCCGTCATCGTCGTTGCGCTGCTTATCGTGTGGTTGCGTGCAATTAAGTCGGCGTGGAATTTTTCAACTTCTCGCGCGAAGCGTTGCGATTGGAATAAATCGCCGCTCTGCACGTCAGCGCGTCGCTCTTTCAGAATTTCGTCTATGCTTTTCTCATACCACTCGCTGAACTTTCGCAATCCTAAAACGTACATCGCATAGGTGTTTTTCGACCGCGACGTCTTCACATAATCTAAGAACGCCGCTTCGGTGTATTCGGTTGTCATTGCTCTTTCGCCTTCGTTTGTGCGCAATAAACTTCTAAGTGCGTATAGTCGAACGCGTCTTTAACGCGCGCATAATTGGTGATATTGCCGCACACCCAAACAAACCGACCGCCACCGCGCTCTTTTTTGTCAACGTTCACCATTTTAAGCAATAGTTCGCCGCAATTCTTACACTTAGGCGCGCCGCTCATCACTCTTTCACTTCTCCATTAAAGTTGATCGTTTCGCAAAGCGCCGAACCGTCGCGCGTGATTTGCACGTATCCCGAACCGTCGGCGTTTAGGTGCACATGTGCAAAAGTTCGCCATGTATGCACCGTCGCGTATATCTGTCGGCGTGCAAGTCGCGTGACTTCGGCATTGCTGTCGGGTTGAATTTCGCATCTTAGATTCGCCATTCTATCACATCCTTTTGGTATAATGGACGTGAAAAACGTTTCGAAAAACGGCGATACACTTATTCGGACACTCAAAACTGCATGCGCGAGCGATTGCATTAATAATTTAGCGCGCGCAAACACCTTTTAGAGGATAGCATGTTGAGAATGATGTTTCAGAAGGTCTGCCTCTAAAAATTTGCGTGTGTGAAAAAGAACGTGGCAGCGTCGCGCGCGCCTGTGATTTGTCTGCAAGTTGGCGCGATTCAATCAGCTTCTGGCGGGTTATGTTCCAATGCTATTACTACTTTTCCTTTGGCGTGTCCTTCTTCAAAATACCGCATGGCTTCAGGAACCTGACTTAGCGTGTAACGTCTATCTATGACTGGCTTTATCTTGCCGACTTCGAGAAGCTCTTTCAAAAAAACTAAATCTTTCAGGTTCATTTTCGCTATCCCCATGAAACCCATCCTCTTGCTTCCGGTCATCGAGATCAATCGACCCAATACTACAGCCTGGAATAATCCAGCCAGAATCTTGGAGCCTCCCGCCAAGACATAGATTCCCTTCGGGCTTAATGCACGCCTATAATCTAGAATCGAATGATATCCGTTGACTGCGATAATCAAGTCATACCGTTGTCCACTCTTAGTGAAATCTTCCTGCGAATAATCAATCGCGTGGTCTGCACCGATCGAGCGCACCATATCCAACTTCCCCGTGCTGCACACAGCCGTGACTTCAGCCCCAAATGATTTGGCAATCTGCACTGCAAACGTGCCCACACCACCAGACGCTCCATTAATCAAGACCCTTTGTCCGGGCTGAACATTGCCTTTGTCGCGAAGAGCCTGCAAAGCGGTGATTGCCGCTACAGGCACGGCGGCTGCTTCCTCGAATGTTACGTTGGCTGGTTTCAACGCCACCGCATCTTCACGAGCACATGCGTACTCTGCAAAAGCCCTTTGGCCACGCCACCCGAACACTTCATCGCCTGGCTGAAGCTGCTTCACGTTTTTGCCAACCACCTCAACTTGCCCCGCTATATCAGATCCGAGCAATTTGTTCTTAGGTTTTAGGAACCCTACTCCCATTAGTCGGACCAAGAAAGGTCCTCTTAGGAGATACAAGTCAGCTTTGTTTATGGATGCCGCATGGACTTTTACCAGTACTTCATTGTCTGTGGGCGTAGGTTTTTCTACCTCTTTAAGCTGAAGAACATCTGGCGATCCGTATTTGGTGCGTACAATCGCTTTCATTTTCATATCTAGGAATAATCGCTTTAAAGGGTGATAATAACTTTGCGCGCGCTGTGCAGTTTGTGGGTTGGCGGTCAGGTCGAGGTTTAGATCCTCAGGATCCAATTCCCAAGTTTATGTCTTCAGTTTTGAGTTGTCTTTGCTGGGAACTTGGTAATGTGAGGCAGCACTGAATGGCTTTGGGAAATGACTTTTCCAGAAAGGTTATAGCCAATCTCGAAGAGCGCAGAATACCATGAGGTTTGTCGAGGGTTGTGATTTTCAGGAGTTCAGTAGATATTTGGCAAGACTCGGACAGTATACAGCGGAGGGAGAGCTCGACAGCTTAAGGAGGAGTCTTGAAAGTGGAAGGTTCAATCTTATTGTGTTCAGAGAGAATGACAAAATCATCGGTCATGCGATTTGGCATAAAACCGATACGGAAGAACACCGGAAAGGTGACCCTAGAGAAAAAAGAAGACAAAGAAATCCTGCAAGGGTTCATGGGAAAAGAGAAGGATTTCATCGAACTTCACGAGCTATGGTTAACAGAGCAGCATAGAGGAAAAGGATATGGAAAACAGTTCTTCGATTTCTTCGAGGATTACATAAGAAGCAAAGGCTATGATTCGCTTGTCTACTACGCGTTTGACCCTGCTGCAGTAGCCATATGCCGAAAACGGGGATACAAAGAAGCCTATGGTCTAAAGGAAGCAGGACCATATGGAAAGATCGAAACCATGTACGTATTCTACCTACGACTGAACAAGAACTGACGAAATACTCTCTGGTAAGTTGGTTTGGGTGTGTGGATAAGCGTTAAGAGTCGTTGATGCTGAGGGTAGCATTGTGGCAAAGCAGCATGTCTGTAATGGTCGATGTTGAGTTTTCGGCGAAGGATGCCCCAAAGGCGGTCAAACGTGGAGACTTGATTATCGCTGTTGATGTTTTGAGATGCAGCAGCAGCATCGCTAACGCTCTGGCTGATGGGGTCAAGGCTGTGATTCCAACAGAGACTCTGAAAGAAGCTTACAAGCTGCGTGAACAGCATCCAGATTACCTTCTGGCGGGAGAAAAACAGGGACGTAAACCCAAAGGCTTCGATTTGGGAAATTCCCCATTAGAGTTTGTACGCGAAATCGTAGAAGGGAAAACCGTGATTATGACGACGACAAGCGGGACTGCCGCGATAGTTCGATGCCGCAGGGCTGAGCATGTTCTTGTTGGAGCATTCCTGAACGCCGAGGCTGTTGCGAGCAAGGCTGTGGAAATTGCCCAGAAGAAGAGAGTGAATGTTTCGTTCGTTTTGGCTGGTGAGAAAGGTTTGTTCTCGTTGGAGGATTTCGTTTGTGCTGGCGCAATTGCCTCCAAGTTTCATTCTGGTGGGCTTGAGCTTTCAGATGAGACTTTGGCGGCTGTCTTCGCGTTTGAGCGGGTGAAGGATGCTTTACGCGAGTATGTGATGAAGTCGAGGCATGCTCGGCATTTAGTCGAGCTTGGATTTGAGAAGGATGTGGTGTTTTCGTGTAAGTTGGACTATTTTGGAACAGTGCCTGTGTATCGAGATGATAGAGTAACGTTGATGCAGTGAGCTAGTTCGTGCGGGTTTGGCTGCAACGGTTTATAGGTTTGTTTTGAAATCTTGTGCGCTATGGTAAGAAAGCCTGTTGGAAAACTTGAGACCCTTCTGCTGGTCGCTTTGATCTTGTTCTGGGGCAGTTCATTTGTTGTTGTTAAGTTGGCGTTGGTAGAGGGTTTAACGCCTATTTCCATAGCGACTTTCAGGTTTTTGTTAGCTGGGGGGCTTTTTGCCTTGACTCTTTTGTTGAGAGCGGTTAAGAAATCGGGCGACAGAGCCTTTGTTCACAGAGGCGACTTACCCATCTTGGCGTTGCTGGCTGTATCTGGCGTCACTTTCTTCTATCTTGCTCAGTATACGGGGATCAAGATGGCTGGCGCGTCCATCGCAGCTATTTTTGCGTGTTTTCTCTCGCCCATTTTCATAGCTGTTGTTTCAACGAGTATACTGAAGGAGCGAATAAGCAGGGGGCAGGCTTCTGGAATCGGATTCGCCGCGGTGGGCACGTTGATAGTCGTTTTGGGCGGCTCTGTCAATGTGCAATTCAACCCTGA